>NZ_JBRBCB010000036.1:0-620 GCF_053479455.1 Corynebacterium sp. 20-84 | reverse complement strand
ATTCGGACACCCTCGGATCAACGCTTTGTTGACAACTCCCCGAGGCTTAACGCAGTCTCACACGTCCTTCATCGGCTCAGCATGCCAAGGCATCCACCATGCGCCCTTGAACAACAAACACACACACGAAAAACCCAACACACAAACAAAACACACACAAACAAAAAACAAGATGCTCGCGTCCACTATACAGTTCTCACACACCACACCCACCACCCACCAACCACCACAAACGCAGCGGCCAGCAAAATGATGAGCCACAAAGGGATCAACCACACCCACACACAAACAGTGCAGGCACCATGTGTCGCCCCAGACACCCAACAGTGCACCAACAATCAATTAAAACGTTCAGCCAGCTAGTGAAACCATCAACCACACCCACCCAGACTCTTAACGCCGGGGTGATGCATGTCCACCTGGTATTTCAAAACAAAAACGTTGGCAGCACCACAGTCGGGCACTCAACCAACACACCCACAACTGTGGGCAAAAAAGCTCCTTAGAAAGGAGGTGATCCAGCCGCACCTTCCGGTACGGCTACCTTGTTACGACTTCGTCCCAATCGCCGATCCCACCTTCGACAGCTCCCTAACGAGTTTGGGCCACCGGCTTCGGGT
>NZ_JBRBCB010000035.1:0-626 GCF_053479455.1 Corynebacterium sp. 20-84 | reverse complement strand
GATATGCCGCGGCTTCGGCGGTGTACTTGAGCCCCACTGAATTGTCGGCGCGCAACCACTCGACCAGTGAGCTATTACGCACTCTTTCAAGGGTGGCTGCTTCTAAGCCAACCTCCTGGCTGTCTTCGCGATTACACATCCTTTTCCACTTAGTACACCCTTAGGGGCCTTAACCGGCGATCTGGGCTGTTTCCCTCTCGACTATGAAGCTTATCCCCCACAGTCTCACTGCCGCGCAACAATGTTTAACCGGCATTCGGAGTTTGGCTGACATTGCTAAGATGATAGTCCCGCTCAACCAACCAGTAGCTCTACCTCCGGCACACCTACGCGACGCTGCACCTAAATGCATTTCGGGGAGAACCAGCTATCACGGAGTTTGATTGGCCTTTCACCCCTACCCACAGCTCATCCCCGCAGTTTTCAACCTACGTGGGTTCGCGCCTCCACAACCTCTTACAGCTGCTTCACACTGGCCATGGGTAGATCACCCCGCTTCGGGTCCAGGACATGCCACTAAACACACAATTAGCATTCGCTTTCGCTACGACTACCCCACACGGGTTAACCTCGCGACATGCCGCTGACTCGCAGGCTCATTCTTCAAAAGGCACGCCATCACACAC
>NZ_JBRBCB010000034.1:0-631 GCF_053479455.1 Corynebacterium sp. 20-84 | reverse complement strand
GAGGGTGTCCGATTGTTTGTGTGCGGGGGTTTGGTTTACAAGTAGTCCGCGAATCGGTCGGGGTAAGCCACGGCTAGTTGGTTGATGGCTTGTTTCCATCCGGTGGCTTTCGCTCCTTCAATATAGCCGTTGCATTCGATGTCACGTTTCGCTTTCTTCGCCCGTTGGGCCGCGCGCTTGTCTTCGATATTGCAGATCATCAGCCACAGCGTCTTTAGCGCTGCGGTATCGTTCGGGAACTGGCCCCGGTTACGAGTAGCTTTCCGCAGCTCCGAATTGAGCGACTCGATCGCGTTCGTAGTGTAAAGCACCCGGCGTGCCGCTGGAGGGAACTGCAAAAACGGCACGAACCGCTCCCAGGCATCCCGCCACACTTTCACCGACTGTGGATACTTCTGGCCCAGCTCAGAAGCCTCGAAAGCGTCCAAGGCGGCGCGAGCAGTGTCCTCATTAGCGGCGGTGTAAACCGCGCGCAGCGCGCTGGAGACGGGTTTGCGGTCTTGATAGGACACCCACCTATTGGCAGCCCGAATCAGATGAACGATGCAGGTCTGCACCATCGAGTTCGGCCAGGTTGCTTCTACTGCTTCAGGAAGGCCCTTGAGCCCGTCACAGCAGACGATGAAGACAT
>NZ_JBRBCB010000033.1:0-631 GCF_053479455.1 Corynebacterium sp. 20-84 | reverse complement strand
ATGTCTTCATCGTCTGCTGTGACGGGCTCAAGGGCCTTCCTGAAGCAGTAGAAGCAACCTGGCCGAACTCGATGGTGCAGACCTGCATCGTTCATCTGATTCGGGCTGCCAATAGGTGGGTGTCCTACCAGGACCGCAAACCCGTTTCCCGGGCGCTGCGTGAGGTCTACACGGCCGCCAACGAGGACACCGCACGTGCCAGCTTGGATGCGTTTGAGGCCAGTGAACTGGGCCGGAAATACCCGCAGTCGGTCAAAGTCTGGCGCGACGCGTGGGAGCGGTTCGTGCCGTTTCTGCAGTTCCCGCCGGCGGCACGCCGGGTGCTCTACACCACCAATTCGATCGAATCGCTCAATGCTGAATTGCGTAAAGCTACCCGTAACCGGGGCCAATTCCCGAACGATACTGCGGCGCTGAAGACGCTGTGGCTGATGATCTGCAACATCGAAGACAAGCGCGCCGCCCAGCGAGCGAAGAAAGCAAAGCGCGACGTTGAATGCAACGGCTATATTGAAGGAGCGAAAGCCACCGGGTGGAAACAAGCCATCAACCAACTAGCCGTGGCTTACCCCGACCGATTCGCGGACTACTTGTAAACCAAACCCCCGCACACAAAGAATCGGACACTCTC
>NZ_JBRBCB010000032.1:0-641 GCF_053479455.1 Corynebacterium sp. 20-84 | reverse complement strand
GCTATATTGAAGGAGCGAAAGCCACCGGATGGAAACAAGCCATCAACCAACTAGCCGTGGCTTACCCCGACCGATTCGCGGACTACTTGTAAACCAAACCCCCGCACACAAACAATCGGACACCCTCTTGTCTGTGCGTGGGAACTACAAGACGTTGAAACGCCGCGCCAAAGACATCGTCCCCGAGGTGGATACACCTGCCCCTGAATCATCGGTCCGGTTCGGTAAGGAACGGAAAGGCAAGCGCACCTTTAGTGCTACTGGTGATGCGCGGGATATTGCTGCCCTTGAGTACGCCCTGCGCCAAAAACTCGACGCTAATCGTCCTGAGGGTCCGCAGATGTACGAGGCGTTCCACGACCTACTCCACAACGACGGTGCTGTTGCGGATGCTGTTCCACGCCCGCTGGTGCAGATCCCGCTGCCGGATTACATCAAGGTCCTCGGCGGCCAGGGCGATGAGACCATCCTGGGATTGTCTGATGGCACCACGATGACTGGTGCGGAGTACCTCACTCGGTTCCACGGGTCCGACTTGGAAGTCGCACTCTTCCACCCGCAGGCAGGTCCGGTGAACCTGTACAACACGAAACGGTTCGCCAATAAGAAACAACGCGACCTCGCCCGGGCAACACTGACGA
>NZ_JBRBCB010000031.1:0-702 GCF_053479455.1 Corynebacterium sp. 20-84 | reverse complement strand
ATCACCGATGGCCCGTCGCCCAAGGACACTGATGGTGACGGTATCCCGGATTCTGAGGATCCGGATATCGATGGTGATGGTGTCAATAACTCTGATGAGAAGGCTGCTGGTACTGATCCGTACAACCCGGATACTGATGGTGATGGCACCAATGATGGTGACGAGGACGCCGACGGTGACGGCAAGCCGAATAAGGACGAGTCCAACCCGAACGAGGATGCGACCTCCGATAAGGATGGCGACGGTATCCCGGACATCATCGATAAGGATGATGAGGACGGTCCGAAGGGTGATAAGGATGGCGACGGCATCATCAACGCTGAGGACCCGGATGCTGATGGCGACGGTGTGTCCAATGCTGATGAGAAGGCAGCTGGCCTGGATCCGTTGAACCCGGACACCGATGGTGATGGCACCAATGATGGTGACGAGGACACCGATGGTGACGGCAAGAAGAATAAGGACGAGTCTGAGGTTCCTGCGGGCAAGGTTGAAGACAAGGACGGCGACGGCCTTGGCGATACCGATATCACCGATAAGAACGACAACAAAGTCGCTGATCTGACTGAGTCCGAGGAGGAGCCGGCTGAGGATAAGCCGAGTATTGATGCTGGTGATAAGACCGTTGTGGTTCCGGCTGATGGTTCTGAGAAGAAGCTGGATGATACGGTCGTTAACCCGACTGAGGGTATGACTGGTGAG
>NZ_JBRBCB010000030.1:0-740 GCF_053479455.1 Corynebacterium sp. 20-84 | reverse complement strand
TAGCGGGCCGCTTGCGGAAAGATTTCCCCGGCGATGACACTATGCACGTGAGTCATGAAACGATCTACCAAGAGCTGTACTTCCAGGCTAAAGGTGAGATGAAAAAGGTTGTTGCCAGCGCGATGCGCAGCGGCCGGACACGGCGCAAGCCCCAGGGTCAACGCATCCCGCGCAGCCGGTTCATCGATCCGATGATCATGATTTCTGACCGGCCGGCAGATATTGAAGATCGGGCAGTACCAGGTCATTGGGAAGGCGATCTCATCATCGGCGCCGGAGGTAAATCTGCTATCGGAACCCTTGTCGAACGTCAGACCCGCTACGTTATGCTGCTGCACCTTCCCCACGGTCATGACGCGGTGGCTGTGCGCGATGCTCTAGTTGAAACCATCATGACCTTGCCCGAGCACCTACGCGGCTCATTGACATGGGACCAAGGCGCTGAAATGGCTGGCCACCGATCCTTCAGCATCGCGACGGATTGCCCGGTGTACTTCTGTGATCCGGGTTCGCCTTGGCAGCGAGGCACCAATGAGAACACGAACGGGTTGCTGCGGCAGTACTTCCCGAAAGGCGCTGACTTAAGCGTTTACGGTCCTGAAGACCTCGAACTAGTAGCCCTGAAACTCAACAATCGACCGCGAAAGACCCTGGACTACGACACCCCAGCAGAACGCATGGCCGAACTACTAGGATTGACCGGAACCTAGGAAACGTTGCAACGAACGCTAGAATCCGCC
>NZ_JBRBCB010000002.1:0-255458 GCF_053479455.1 Corynebacterium sp. 20-84 | reverse complement strand
AGTAGCCCTGAAACTCAACAATCGACCGCGAAAGACCCTGGACTACGACACCCCAGCAGAACGCATGGCCGAACTACTAGGATTGACCGGAACCTAGGAAACGTTGCAACGAACGCTAGAATCCGCCATCAGCCGTGGTAGTTCGTGCGCTGCGCGGGCACTTCGTTACTCTAGTGACCATGGCAAAGGACAAGAAGGCAACTGCAGCCGACGCTTCCGCGAAGAAGGAACAGCGCTCGGCGAAGCGCATGAAACGCAAGCAGACCCGTTCCCAGATCTGGCAGGCGTTCAACCTCCAGCGCAAGCGCGATAAGAAGCTGATCCCGCTGATGCTGGCGTCCATCGTCGGCGTGGCGCTGCTCTTCTTCCTGATCGGTCTGCTGTTCGGTGGCGAGTGGTTCATGCTCGTTCCTGGCATTCTGTTCGGCTTCGTGCTGGCGATGTTCATCTTCACCCGCCGCCTCGAGGGCTCCATGTACGAGGAAGTCGGCGACACCCCAGGCGCGGCTGCGTGGACGCTCGAGAATATGCGCAACACGATGGGCATCGTGTGGCTGACCAAGACGGGTATTGCCGCTAATCCGCAGATGGACACCGTCCACCGCGTGGTGGGCAACCCTGGTGTCGTGCTCGTCGGCGAGGGCGACCCGAAGCGTCTCAAGCCGATGATGGAGAAAGAGCGCAAGCGCATCGACCGCCTCGTCGCGGGTGTGCCTATCCACGAGATTCTCGTGGGTTCGGGCGAGGACCAGGTCCCGCCGAAGAAGCTCCAGCGCACGCTGTTGAAGCTTCCGAAGAACTACAGCAAGGACGAGGTTTATTCCGTCAACGCGAAGCTCGACGCGATGGACAATATCCGCGGCGGCCAGCGCGCCGGCCTGCCGAAGGGGCCGATGCCGCACCAGGCGCAGAATATGGCGGGCATGAACCGCAAGATGCGCCGCATGCAGCAGCGCAAGGGAAAATAAACAGAGTTTCCAGCTAAATCCGCTCGTCAGCCGCCAAGGCTACGAGCGGATTACTGCTGTTCCGGTCGCACGATCGTGCATCCCGCGGCCGTCAGGGTCAACGATCGCCGCGGGGAAGATGAATCCAGTCAAGATGGTGCGCACCGCCGCTCGCCAGAAGCCGACGGTCGCGCCAGGCTTATCGACGCGAGCGACGCCCATCCCCAGCACTGCCATTCCCGGCGTGCGCGCAAAGAGCCAGCCGCTGATGATTCCCAGCAGCAGCCAAAGGATGTACGTCAACGTGGCGGTCCCGCCGAATACGTGGGTATTCATGACGATGAAACCCGCAATGATCCAGCAGATTCCCCAGTCGATGAGCACGCCTCCAGCGCGGCGCATGACTGATGCCATGGCTCCGCTGCCGCTCTTCGGCATGCCGAGGTGCTCCCCTGGCCAGCGTCCGACCATGAAGTCGTCGTCGCCGCCCACGGGACGGGGCGATTGTTTTCCGGCGTTGCTGCCACGCTGCGCATTACCCATGGTCACCAAGGATAGAACACGGGTTTTCTAATCCGAATTCATCTCTTCCGTACACCGGCGGAGGCATTGTCTTTCCATGTAACATCAGTGGAAGCACCCAATTTGCACTCAAGGAGTTTTTAACTGTGGGCTTTGAAAATATCCAGGACACGATGAAGTTCATCAAGGATGAAGAAGTCGAGTTCGTCGACGTCCGCTTCACCGATGTGCCTGGCATTGAGCACCACTTCAGCATTCCTGCGTCCATGTTCGACGAGGACGCTGTCGAGGAAGGCTTGGCTTTCGACGGTTCGTCGATTCGCGGTTTCACCACCATTGACGAGTCCGACATGATCCTCATGCCGGATCTCGCCACCGCCGCGCTCGACCCATTCCGTAAGGCCAAGACCCTGAACGTGAAGTTCTTCGTCAACGACCCGTTTACGCACGAAGCGTTTTCTCGCGATCCACGCAACGTCGCGCTCAAAGCTGAGGAGTACCTCGCGTCCACCGGCATTGCTGACACGTGTTTCTTCGGCGCAGAGGCGGAGTTCTACCTCTTCGATTCCGTGCGCTACTCCACTGACGCGCACAAGGCTTTCTACGAGGTGGATTCCATCGAAGGTTGGTGGAACCGCGATCGTGAGGTCGAGCACGACGGTTCCCCGAACCTCGGCTACAAGACGCGTCTGAAGGGCGGATACTTCCCCGTCCCGCCGTACGATCAGACGCTCGATGTCCGCGACGACATGACGCTGCGCCTGGCGCAGGCCGGTTTCGAAATCGAGCGGTTCCACCACGAGGTGGGCACTGGCGGTCAGCAGGAGATCAATTACAAGTTCAATACCCTGCTGCATGCGGCTGATGACCTGCAGACTTTCAAGTACATCATCAAAAACACCGCAAAGGAATGGGGCAAGACAGCGACGTTCATGCCGAAGCCGATTGCCGGCGACAACGGCTCCGGCATGCACGCCCACCAGTCCCTGTGGAAGGACGGCGAGCCGCTGTTCTACGACGAATCCGGCTACGGCGGCCTGTCCGATATCGCGCGTTTCTACATCGGCGGCATTCTCCACCACGCAGGAGCAGTACTGGCGTTTACGAACCCGACGCTGAACTCCTACCACCGTTTGGTCCCAGGCTTCGAGGCCCCGATCAACCTTGTGTACTCGCAACGCAACCGCTCCGCGGCGATCCGAATTCCGATCACGGGTTCGAACCCGAAGGCCAAGCGCATCGAGTTCCGTGCACCGGACCCGAGCGGTAACCCGTACCTTGGCTTCGCGGCGATGATGCTGGCCGGCTTGGACGGTGTGAAGAACCGTATCGAACCGCACGAGCCGGTGGACAAGGACCTCTACGAGCTCCCGCCGGAGGAAGCGAAATCCATTCCGCAGGCTCCGACCTCGCTCGAGTCGTCTTTGGCTGCATTGGAAGAAGACAACGACTTTCTTACCGAAGGTGATGTCTTCACCGAGGACCTCATCGAGGCCTACATCAAGCTGAAGGTAGACGAGGAGATCACGCCGGCGCGTCTGCGCCCGACTCCGCTCGAGTACGAAATGTACTTCGACGTCTAAAGCGCGCGCTGCAGCGCCGCACCACCCCGCGCCTCCCGTTCCCGAGGAGGTCGCGGGTTTTTCACGTTTCGCACAATCAGCGCAGATGATTACCATATGTTGAGTGACTGATAAGTTCCGCCAACTGCCTCCGCCCGGCCCCGCTTGGGGCGGCAGCCTCATGGGCACGTCGATCGTCGCTCGTCTGCTCGTCGAAAAGAACATGATGGTCGGCGCGGGCATCTTCTCCGCGATCGCCTGCGTGATCCTCGTGGTGCTCGTGTACGGATTCGCGCGCTACCGCCACCCCAGCTTCGAGCGCACGACGATGGCGGAATGGTCGATGTTCTTCATCGGCATCTTGGCGCTCGGCGCAGCGCTTTCCGGCTTGACCGGTGAGGGTGTGTACCGCCTCATCGGATTCTGGATCGGTGCGCCCGTCACGGTTGTCACCTGGGCCATCCAGCTGACGCGTTTCGACGGCACCCCGCGGTTTACCTGGGGCTTGCCTCTTGTCGGACCGATGATTTCGGCCTCCGTCGCCGGTTGGCTCGCCCGCGATTATGGCGAGATGTACCACATCATGGGCACCGTCTTCTTCGCTATGTCGATCCTGACAGCAGTACCGGTCTTCATTCGCGTTTATTGGGCTGCATGGCACAGAAAGGTCGATCTGCGCGGCCCGAACTCGGCCACTGCATGGGTCCCGCTCGGTGTTGTCGGACAATCTACGACAGCGATGCAGATCCTCTACCCCGGTCCCGTGTCGATCTTCTATGGCCTCATCGCGCTCGGGATCGCCATTCCATTAGCGCTGTTCGCAATGTTCACCTTCTACCCGAACGTCGCGCGGTGGGTCGATTACTCCCCTGCATGGTGGGCATGTACGTTCCCGCCGGGCACGATCAGCATGGGCGGACACCAGCTCGCCCTCGTCAACGGGTCGGAATGGCTCGATGTTGTCGCGCTCAGTATTCCGATTCTCCTCATCGTCCATTGGTCGCTGTGTTCGGGAAGATTCTTAAGCTGGGTCGCGGAAGGACGCCGCCAAAAGGGATAGGTCCCTTCGCGCATTCTTCGGCGAAATTTTCTCAGCGGTTATATATTGGGTCCGTCCGTACAACTGCTCGAAGAAGGCGATAATGACTACTCCGAACATGCCCGGCCCGAACGGCCCCATTGGCAATCACGGCAACCCCGGCCCAGGCTCCCAGCAGTGGGGCAACCAGCAGCAGGCACCGAACGGCCCCGCCGGTGGGCCTTCTGCGGGTTCCACTGCCACGTCGACGAAATCCTCGTCACTTCCTGGGTGGCCGACGTTCGCGGCAATCGGCTTGTTCCTTCTCACCCTGATCAGCAGCTTCTTCCCTATCTTGACGCTGAAGTCGGACGCGGAAGCGCAGCGCGCCCAACTTGAAGAAGAATTCGGCGGCCTCGATCTCAACATCGAAGACATTATTCTCGACTTCACGGTGACCATGAACTGGTGGGCTAGGGCCAAGTTCAAGACTGCCGATTCCAGTCAGATTGCCAAGGAAATCGAGAACGAGTTCTCGAATACCGCCGAATTCGAAGATTTCCAGGTCGTGCTGATCGCATTGACCGCGCTCGTGCTCGTCGCATACATTTCCGCCATCGTGCTTGGTTTCCTCAAGCTGGAGCGCTTCGGCATCATGGCTGGGCTCGCCGCGGCAGCGTTCCAGGTCATCGCGATCATCGTTGCAGTGCTCAATTACGCCGATGCCAACGATGAACCAGAGATCAAGGATCTCCTGCAGGTGAGCTTTGGTGGCGGTTTCTGGATCTGGGTCCTGTTGGCTATCGCCGCCATCGCAGCATTTGTTTTCGCGCTGATCAACGGCGGATCCAAGAAGTCCCCGAGCGCGCCGGCGTTCGCAAGCTCCGGTCAGCCAGGCCAGCCGCAGGGTTTCGGCCCGGGTCAGCCGCAGCAGCAGGGTTTCCAGCAGGGCCAGCCGTTCTCTCCGCAGGGCCAGCCAGGACCGGGGTTTAACCCGGGCCAGCAGCCGGGACCGGGCGCCGGTAACCCGTACCAGCAGTTCGGCCGCTAGACAGCGCCTCTCTTCACCCCCGGGCATCCACAGCACGGATGCCCGGGTTTCGTCTTTCCACAGCAAGCTCGCTTATCGACGAATCGACGCAAACTCTTGACGGACTGTTGTGTTTATGCAACACTTTGGATCATGCCCCCAAAGAAGGGTCCCGTTGACCTGATCCACCATCGGGCGCGGGTACTGCGCGTGGAGAGGGACTTAACGCGCGCAGCTCGCGGAAGCGATCGACATCAACATGCCCGACGAAATCTAATGGAGGAACCACTCATGACCGCCGCCACACCGAACACCGTCAAGGCGCGCAACCGCACAATCCATGCGACCGACGCCGCAATTGCCGCAGTGATCCTCTCCGCCGCTCTCCAGTTCTTCCAGCCGGGCATCGCGAACCTGCTGTCGATGCTTGGCGCCCTCGCCGCAGCCGTCGGCACGGTCGCCCTGCGCAAGCAGATCAATGGCGCCGACCTTCCGGAGGCGGAGCTCGACGAGTACGAGCTGCAGCGCCACCTCGAGGCGCGCGAGGACGGCTTCAAGACGGGACTCGTTCTCTCTATCGCGTTCTTCCTCATCTCCGGGCTCGTCGCGCTGGCGTGCCAGCTGTGGGTCGAGCTCGATGCCACGGAGGTCGCCCTCTTCTTCGCCAAGCTGCTCACCGTCCAGATCCTGTGGGTGCCGTTCATAATCGCGCGCTCGTTGGCCGGCAAGATCAACCGGGACGAGCTCATCACCGCTAAAGGTTGAATGGAACACAGTGATAAACTCCGGCTATGAGCGCCTACCATCTCCTCGGCCGCACATACCGCCTACCTGCTGATTCAACGCAGGATCCGTCACGAGCTCCAGCCGGAACGCCTCCCCGACCCGCGTGGTGGCGCCCACTGCTGGAGCTCGTGCTCGCTACCTCGCTGATGATCGGGCTCACTGCCGCGGCGACCGGCCTGTTCTACCTCTCCGAGAAGATCGCGCAGCCAAGCGTCAGCGCTTTCGATGAATTCTCCTTCGCCGACCGTCCGTACTTGGCCGTCGTGACATTCATCGGCTGGGTCGCGGCCATTCCGGCAGGCTTCATCGCGGCCCGGCTCACCGGCCGTGACCCACGTGCGTTGTGGTCGATAGAGCGCCGCTTCCGCTGGAAGAATTTCGGTCTCGCTCTCATCCCGGCCCTGATCTTCCTGGGCGGCGAGGGGATCTACGCCATCGTGAATTCTGACCGTTCAGAGATGACAGTCGGGCTGCTCAATTGGGGTGCGCTGGCCGTCATTATCGCACTGGCGCCGCTGCAGTCACTGTCGGAGGAGCTCTTCTTTCGCGGCTCGCTGGTCCAGATCATCGGCCAGTGGTTCTCCCCCGCCATCGTGGCGTACCTGCTGCCGTTCCTGTTCTTCCTGTCGGGCCACCACTACGGCTGGCAGGGCATGGTCAGCGTGGGGGTCTTCGCGGCCTGCGCGATGTTTCTGACCTACACCACCGGCGGGATTGAGGCGGCGGCAGCCGTCCACGCTGTGGGCAACACTTTCGCCTACGCGCCCGACGCTTTCGACATCGGCGGGGTGAACCTCAATGCAGCGACCACTGCCGATCTGCTCATCTCTGTGGTGGCTACCATCGCCGCGACGGGCATTGCCTACGTGCTGATCACGCGCCGTACGTTGACATCCACCTCGTAACCGGCAACGAGACCGCGCGAGCCGTACTGCCACATCACGGGCGCCTGCTTGCCCACGTCGCCAGGCCACGCACGTCCCTGAAGCAGCTCCCGCGGTGGCCCGACGCGGTCCGCGCCGTAATCGGCGACCCACACGGCGCCGAATTCGGCGGTGCCAGCGCCGAGCATCCGCCAGCGCCAATAGCGTGGATACGTGTAGATCCCGGCGACGGGCACACCGCGCGCGGTGAATTCGTCGCGGGCCTGGCGCACGTGGTCGAGGCTGAGTCCAGCGGGTGTCTCACAATCGATCCACATGGGATAGACCTGCTCCCCCATCACCGCACAGGCGGCGTCGACCTGCTCGGCGACCGTAGTGCCCTCCGAAGGGTTGCGCAGGTAGTGGTAGGTCTCGATGGAAAGACCGGCGCGGTATGCGTCGTCGATATGCGATGCGTATGTCCGGTCCCGGTAGGTGCCGTCAGTGGTTCGCACGACGACGAACTCGATGCCTTCGGCAGCCGCTTGGACCAGGCTCAGGCCGTCTTGGTGCTCGCTGACGTCGATGCCGATGTGAAATTCCGCGGCCATGAGCTGCTTAGCGCTTGGAGAACCCCATGCGCGGTGTGAAAGCCGCGGGGTGCTTGCGCTGCGCGACGGCGTCGGCGATGACGAGACGCCACTTCGGGTCGGTCACCGGCATCTGGGCGATGGAGAACCAGCCGGTCTCGGTGTTCTCGTCGTCGCCGACTTCCGGTACGGCGGCGGGATTGTCGGCTTCAAGGCGGATAGCGACAGACATGTAGGTGGCGTTGTCGCCGTTGGCGTGCACGATAGGGCCGACCGCTCCGACGCCGAGGAGCGCAGCAGCACTGGCAGCCACACCGGTCTCCTCCTCCACTTCGCGCTCGGCGGCGTGGTGGGGCTCCTCACCTGGGTCACAGATCCCCGTCACGGGCGTCCATTCCCCGTTGTCGGAGCGCTTGACCAGGAGAACTTCGGGCACGGCCCACGGGGAGTCGGCGGTGGAATCGCGGAGCACCACGGCGGTGACAGCCGGGATCCACATCAGGTCGGTGCCGATTTTCTTCCGCGTTTCCACGATGAATTCGGGGATGGGCATGTGTGCGCACCTTTCTGTCCGGAAGCGTCAAGCGAGTTCGCCGTCCAAGTCTACGTCCCGCGTCCCCGCGTTAACGGGTGGGTGAACTAACATCATCTTCATTATGAGCACGCAGGTCACCCCGCCCACTAGCACGCAGGACACCGAGGACAACGCGTACAGCCGTGTGCCCGCGGGCGCGTTCATCGTGGGTTTCGGGGCGTTAGTGATCGTGTGCATCGTGCTCACGGTAGGTCTGTTCAATTACGAGTCGTCGGCGCAGGAGCGCGCGTCGAGCACATCGGAGGCGACGTCGACGAAATCGTCGACAAGCGTGCACGATATCCCGACGGTGACCACCGTGACGGGCTCGGATGGTCAGCCGAGTGTCTCACGCCCGCCGAAGCCGACGCCGCCGGAGACGAGCGAAGAGCAAGTGCGGTCGTCGATACGCGCGCATTTCATCGAGAACGCTAAGACGGCCCGCACGTACACGGGTGTCGCGGTCACTGGCGATGTCACGGAGCTCGCGCTCGAGGATATGCCGGAATTCACGGGCCACGTCAGTCGCTTGCTCGAGCAGAATTGCGTGGACTCGATGGCGCTGACCACGCCGGATAATGTCCGGCTGACGTTCAACGGTTTCTGCTATTCCACGATGCCGGGTGAGACCTTCGAGCGCATGCTCGACGTCGCGCTGGAAGGGGAGGCGGATTCTATCGACTTCGCCCATAATCCGTCGTACGGCCACAGCAACCACGTGTCCATGACGTGGTTCGTCGACAACGAGGAACAGGCTGCCCGCATTCACGAGACGTGGCACGAGGTTCGCCGCCCGCGCGCTGTGCAGGAGATCCGTTTTGCCACGTACTCGCCGGAGGCGGTCCACCGCCTGGTCAAGGAGCGCGGCAAGGCCGACGCATGGACGGAAGACGAACGGTTCTAAGCATTCGCTTATCGACGTCTCCCCTGCCCCCTACCAGGTCTGCTCCACCCAGTCGACGCCGGGAACGACCCGATTGATGACCTCCATTACTTGGTCGTAGTTGGAGTACGACATCATCTTGGTCTCTGAGCCTGCTGCATCGCACGGCTCAGCGGCGCGACCTGCTTCGGTACCGGAGACGACACCGATGATGCTGGCGCGCCCGCCGATGAGATAGAACACCGGTCCGCCGGAATCGCCCGGCAGTGCGCAGGCGTGGGCGATATCGCCGTAGGTCTCCCGCTCGGTCTCTGTGTCAGTGCGGATGATCTGCGTGCGGTTCGAGGCCTCGAAATCTCCGCAGGTGAATCCTGTGGTGGCACCGGTCTTGCAGATCTCTTCTCCCGCCGGAATATCCCCGGAGTACAGCACCGTCTCGATCGGCTTGCCCACGAGGTCCATGTAGCGGTCGGGGTCGGTGATCTCGATGATGCCCACGTCAATGTCCCCGGTCTCCCCCACATCGTCGCTGTAGAGGCCCGAATAGATATAATGCCCGACCTCCACGGAATAATCCGAGACCGTCTCGGCGTACGTCGGCCACACCAGGTCGCCTTCTTTGCCGCAGTGGCCGGCAGTGACGGCGTAATTGCGCCCGTCTGGGCCACTGAAGCTGAACGCGACCGTGCATGTCTGCGCCGTGAACTGTTCGCCCGCCTGCGGATAGTGGTCAGTTGCCTGAATCTTGGTGCCGGGCGCCCACTGCGCGAATGCCGGGGAGGAAACACGGTACCCCATCGCCGGCTGGTCCGGGTTCTCCGCCTGCCCGTCGTGGTGCTGTTCACCCGGGGGACGCTGCACGTGCTCCCGCTCCTGGCGTTCCTCCGCTGACGGTGTCGGGTGCTGCGCCGTGGTGACTCCCAGCCATGCCACGGACGCCACCATGAAGGTGGTGATCACGACCATGGCCGCCCACAGCGCCACTCCCGCTGAGGAACCGTGGTGTTCTTCTGGCCTCTGGTCCGCCCGGTACGACACGTCATGTGCGGCGTGCTTAGGCGTCCTGCTCTCCGGTGTGTGTGTCATCGGTGGTGCTCTTCTCGCCGTTGTCGCCCTTCTCGCCGAATTCCTTGATCAAGTTCATGTCGCGGAGAAATTTCTCCGGGTCGAATTCGGTGTAGTGCTCGGGGCCTGCGAACTGCTCCTGGGCCATGGTGGCTGGTGTCTCCTTTTCGCTAGCTCTTCTGCTCCGCGGCGGCTGCGACGGTCTCGGCGATATACGTCTTCACTGCCTCGGTATCGTTGGGCATGTCCACCACGTGACGGCCAGCCTCCATGATGTGGGCGAAACGCTCAGGCACGTCGGGCTCCTGGCCGGTGGCCTCGACGATGGTCTCGGAGAATTTCACCGGCAACGCGGTTTCCAGCACAACGATCGGAGTGTCCACTTTATCGGCCACACCGCGTGCGACAAAGACGCCGTCGGCGGTGTGGGGGTCGATCAGGACATTGTGGGCGGAGTGAGTGTCACGGATCGTCGATACGCGATCTGCGTGCGTCGACGTGCCGGACAGGAACCCGTAGCGGGAACGGATCTCGTCCATAAAGTGGTCGTCGAGCTCGAAGCCGCCGTCCTTCGCCTTGACGCCGAAGAGCTCGGCAGTCTGGTTCGCGTCGCGCTCGATGACGTCGAAGATGAAGCGCTCGAAATTGGATGCGCGGGAAATATCCATCGACGGCGACGACGTCGCGTGCGTCTCGGCCGCCGAGCGCGGGCGGTACTGGCCGGTGGTGAAGAACTCGTGGAGCACGTCGTTCTCGTTCGTCGCGACGATGAGCTTGTCCACCGGCAACCCCATCTGCTTCACGATGTGGCCGGCGCAAATATCGCCGAAATTGCCCGTGGGAACGGAGAAGGAGATCTTCTCGTCGTTGCTTTCAGTGACCTTGATGTAGGTGGAGATGTAGTACACGGTCTGCGCGAGCAGACGCGCCCAGTTGATGGAATTCACCGCGCCAATGTGGTGCTTGGACTTGAACGCGGCGTCGGCATTGACCTCCTTGACCACGTCCTGGCAGTCGTCGAAGACACCGTCGAGCGCGATATTGAAGATATTCGGCTCATCCAGCCCGAACATCTGGGCCTGCTGGAACGGCGTCATACGACCAGCCGGGGTCAGCATGAACACGTTGATATTGTCCCGGCCGCGCATCGCGTACTCGGCGGAGGACCCCGTGTCGCCGGAGGTCGCGCCGAGAATATTCAGGGTCTCCTCGCGACGGGCCAGCTCGAATTCGAAGAGCTCACCGAGCAGCTGCATGGCCATGTCCTTGAACGCGGCCGTCGGACCTTCAGACAGGTGGGCGATGTAGAGGTCGTCCTCCAGCTTGCTCACCGGGACGATCTCCTCGTCCGCGAAGACGGGGGTACGGTACGCGTTCGCGGTGAGCTGCTCGACCTTCGCCGGCGGGATATCGCTGACGAAGAGCTTCACCACCTCGGCAGCGAGTGCCGCATAACCACCCTCGGCGAGAACACCGCGCCACTGTGTGAGGCGCTCATCCGTGATCCGCGGGTACGCCACGGGCACGTACAGGCCGCCATCGGGGGCGAGCCCGGACAGCAGAATGTCGGTGAACTTGTTCGGAGCGGCTGATGCGTCGCGTGTTGAGATGTAATCCACCCAAAGCAGTCTACGTGGGATCGCTCACTAAATAGAAGGGTGGGGGTAGTGCGTTACCGGCTATGCGCGCCCGGCGGATCCTGCCGCCCGGTGAGAATGTCCATGATTCCGCGCACAGCATTCTCTCCCAGCACCGGCAGCACGCGATCTTCGAAACCTGGGGTGTCGCGGGCCTGCCGCGCATCGCGTGTGTAGCGCGCAGCAGCGTCGTCCCGGCGCGCCATGCTTACCGACGGCGCCGCCACCGAGACCTTCAGCATCGTGCCGTCCAATTCCAGGGAGGTGGCGGAGTCAGCGCCGGCGGTGCGTGCCGCGTCCACGAGCGCGACGAGGTCGCCGTACGTAGCATCGTTCAGGTCGATCGACAGATTCACAGCCATACCTGCCAGCATAGTTAGTCGTCGTACTCGAAAGACGGCTTCTCGCCCCAGAACACCTCCTCGACGACGGCGTGCGCCCGGCGCGTGAGCTTCAAGTAGTGGTCCAAAAAAGCCTGCGCGTCGTGGGGGTCGTATCCGGCGGCACCGGCGACCTGGTTGAGCTGCGCGCCCGGCCCCGGGAGCTGATCCGTGCGCTTGCCGGTCACCAGCACCAGGGCATTGCGTGCCTCGGTGGCGAGCAGCCATGCCTCCGTCAGCGTGCGCGCCTGGGGCGTCGCGATGATCTTCTCCCCGCCCTCCGTGACCAGGAAGTCCAGCACCTCGAGGGTGGAGGTGTTGTGCAGCACGTCGTATTCGTGGGCGTGCATCATGGTGAGCAATTGGACGGTCCACTCGATATCCGATAGCGCGCCGCGCCCCAGCTTGGTGTGCGTGGCGCGGTCGGCGCCGTGGGGCAGGCGTTCGTTGTCCACACGGGCCTTGATGCGGCGGATCTCACGGATGTCTGCTTCGCTCGCGCCGCCTTTCGGGTAGCGGAACGGGTCGATCGCCTTTAAGAAGGCGGTGCCCACTTCGCGGTCGCCGGCGACGTAGGTCGCGCGCAGCAAGGCCTGCTTCTCCCACACCGCGCCCCACTCCTTGTAGTAGCGCTCGTAGGAGGCGATCGTGCGCACGACCGGCCCAGAGCGACCTTCGGGCCGCAGACCGAGGTCGACTTCCAGCGGTGGGTCGCCGGACGGCTTGGACAGACGTTTGCGCATCTGGTCGATGATCTTCGTCGCCCACGCCAGAGCCTCGGACTCGTCGACTCCGTCCGCGGGCTCAGCCACCACAATCACATCGGCATCCGAGCCGTAGCCGAGCTCCTGCCCGCCGAGACGGCCCATGCCGATCACCGCGATGCGGGCCAGCGGCTCCTCGACCCCGCGCGCAATGAGGTCGGCGCGCACCTCCGCGCGGATGCCTGCTTCGAGCACGGCGTCCCACACCCAGGAGAGCTGCTCGCAGACCTCGCGCACGTCCATGAATCCCAGCAGGTCAGCCGAGGCGATGCGCGCCAATTCAGCACGGCGCAGCGAGCGCGCGACTTTGACGGCCTTGTCGGGATCGGCGTGGCGCTTCGTCGCCGCCACCAGCGCTTTGTACACGCGGTCCGGCGCGGTATCCAGCAGCTTCGGTTGGGAGGCCCCGTCACCGAATTGCTTGACTACATCGGGCGCAGAAATGATCAGGTTCGCCGCGTACGGGGAGCTGCCGAGGATGTGCATGAGGCGCTCGCCGACAACGCCTTCGTCGCGAAGCATGCGCAAAAACCACGCCTTATCGACGGCCGCTTCCGACAGCTTCCTGTAATTGAGCAGCCCGGCATCCGGGTCCGCGGTCTCCCCCAACCACGCCATGAGCGTAGGCAGGAGGATCTGCTGCAACCTCGCCTTGCGGGACGTCCCCTTCGCCAGCGCGGACAGGTGCTCGTAGGCGCGGTCCGGGTGCGTGTAACCGAGGGCCTTCAAGCGGGCCTTCGCGGCATCGGCACCGAGACGTGCCTCGCCCACGCTCATCCCGGCGATCGAGTTCAGCAGCGGGCGGTAGAACAGGCGCGTGTGCAGGTCGGTGATCTTCTTGCGCTCTTTTTTCAGGCGCCGGTCCAGCTCGTCGACGGCGGAGGCCTTCGGCGAGGAGATGAACCCGGAGGTCAAAGCGAGCCAACGGCGGTTCTCCGCATCGTCGTCGGCGGGCAGAGTGTGGGTGCGCTTGAAGCGGTGCAGCTGGAGGCGGTGCTCGAGCAAGCGGAGAAATTCGTACGCCTCGACCAGGTCGGCGGCGTCCTCCCGGCCGATATAACCACCAGCAGACAGGGCCTCGATGGCAGCGACGGTGTTCTGGGCCTGAACGGAATCGTCGATCCGCCCGTGGACGAGCTGCAGCAATTGGACCGCGAACTCGGCGTCGCGCAACCCGCCGGAACCGAGCTTCAGCTCGCGCGAGCGCATGTCCGCCGGCACATTCGACAGCACGCGGCGGCGCATGGCTTGAACGTCCTCGACGAAAGAATCGCGTTGGGAGGATTCCCACACCATCGGCCGTAGGCGGTCGTAATAGGCCTGGCCCAGCTCCATGTCGCCGGTCATCGGGCGCGCTTTGAGCAGCGCCTGGAATTCCCATGTCTCGGCCCAGCGCTTGTAATACGTCTCGTGAGAATCGAGGGTGCGCACCAAGGCACCGGACTTGCCTTCCGGGCGCAGGTTCGGGTCGACATCGAAGAATGCGGCGTTGCCGACAGCCGTCAGCTCGCTGGCGACGCGGGTGGCGTGCGTGTCTGCGGGCTCGGCGACGAAGATGACATCCACATCCGAGATGTAGTTCAGCTCCCGCGCACCGCACTTGCCCATCGCGATGACGGCGAGCTTTCCGTCGTATTCCTCGTCGCCGTGCACCGCGCGCACCCCGACAGCCAGCGCCGCAGTCAGCGCGGCGTCCGCGATCGTGGTGAGCAGCTCGGTCACCTCGCCGTACCCCAGCTCCTCGTGCTGAGCGCCATAGCCCTTGAACGCGGAATACGTGCCCGCCAGATCCGCAGCCGCCACGCGCATGACCAGTGTGCGATACGCGTCCTTCAGTAGCTTCTTCGCTTCCACGCCCGTCACCGCCGCACGATAGGTTCCGGCGCAATCGCAGCTTTTCGACGCCGTCGGGTCCCCCTCCACCGGCTCCGCGTCCACCGCGCCCAACATGGCCTGGAAAATCTCTTCGGAGCTGGGCAACGGCTCCGCCAGCAGTTTCCATTTCTCCGGGTGCGCCACCAAGTGATCTCCTAGGGCTGTGGAGCCTCCCAATAGGGCGAAGAGGCGGACGCGGAGCACGTCGTCGTCGATAAGCGCTTGGCGCAATTCCTCATAGCCGTCCCCGAGCGCCTCGGCGAGGCGGAAGCTCGTGTTGAGCGTGAGATCCGGATTGCCCGAACCCCCGAGCGTGTAGAGGACGTCGTTGTCGCTCCAGCCGAGTTTCTCCAGGTCCTCGGCGGCATTCGCCCCGGTGAGCGCGAGTTGGGCAGGCGACGGTGAGCTGCTGCGGGCCATGGTTCCTTTCTTAGAGATTCAGATTATTGGCCAGTTCCCACGGAGTGATCTGGTCCTCGTAGGCGTGCCACTCATCCCACTTGGAGCGCAGGAAGAACTCGAAGACCTGCTCGCCCAGCACCTCCGCCATGAACTCGGATGTCTCCAGCACGCGCAGCGCCTCGTCGAGCGAGCGCGGCAGATCCTTGTATCCCATCGCGCGGCGCTCGCGGCGGGTCAGCGCGAAAACGTCGTCGACGGCAGGCTCCCCGAGCTCCATGCCTTCCTCGATGCCGTGCAGTCCGGCGGCGAAGATCGCGGCGTACGCCAGGTACGGATTCGCCGCGGAATCGATCGTGCGCACCTCGATGCGGCGCGATACCGATTTATGCAGGCGGTAGGTGGGCACGCGCACCATCGCGGAACGGTTGGACACGCCCCACGTCGCTGCCGTCGGCGCCTCGGAGCCGAACTGGAGGCGCTTGTACGAATTCACCCACTGGTTCGTCACCGCGGAGATCTCCCCCGCATGCTCGATGACTCCCGCAATGAACTGGCGGGCCGTCTTCGACAGCGAATACTCGTCGTCCGGGTCGTGGAACGCGTTGTCCTCTCCCTCGAACAAGGAGAAGTGCGTGTGCATCGCCGATCCATTGTGCTCGCGGAACGGCTTCGGCATGAACGTAGCCAGCACCCCGTTTTTCTCCGCGACCGTCTTGACCACGTAACGGAAGGCGATCACATTGTCCGCCATCGTCAGCGCGTCCGTGTGCCGCAGGTCGATCTCCTGCTGCCCCGGCGAGCCTTCGTGGTGCGAGAATTCCGTGACGATCCCCATGTACTCCAACGCGGAGACAGCTTGACGACGGAACCGTGGCGCCGCATTCTGCTTCGCCTGATCGAAATACCCGCCATCGTCGACAGGCGTCGGCTCGTCGCCTTTGAGCACGTAGAACTCGATCTCAGGGCTGGCCATGCACTCGAAACCCGCATCCGCGGCCTTATTCAGCTGGCGGCGCAGCACCTGGCGCGGATCCGCGTACAGCGGCTTGCCGTCCGGCATCGAGATATCGCAGAACATCCGCGCCGTCTGCAATCCATCTTCCACGTCGAACGGTAACGTCTGGTACGTCGACGGGTCCGGCAGCAGCAGCGTGTCCGATTCAGAAACGCGCGAGAAACCTTCGATGGAGGAGCCGTCGAAGCCCACGCCTTCGTCGAAGGCCGTTTCCAGCTCCGCCGGGGACATCATGACCGTCTTCAGCTCCCCGAATAGGTCCGTGAACCAGAGGCGGATGAAGCGGATATCGCGCTCCTCGACGTCGCGCAGAACGTTTTCTTGTTGGCTGTTCATGCCTTCCAGACTAGTGAGCATCACCGCGCCTGACGCTGAATCACGTTAGGTAAACTAAGGGTGAACAAGAATATTTGCTCCGAGTTTGCAAAGAAGGCCAGATCCAATGAGCACCCAACCGTTTATCGAGGTCGAGGCTAAGTTTGCCGTCGATGATTCCATCGCCGTCCCCGACCTGACCGCCCTTTCCGCCGTCGAATCCGCCGGCGAGACCGTCAACCACAGCCTGTCCGCGATCTACTACGACACCGCGGACCTGCGCCTGACCCGCGCCAAGGTGACCCTGCGCCGCCGCACCGGTGGCAAGGACGACGGCTGGCACATCAAACTCCCCGGAGCTAGTGGCCGCACTGAGCTCCACGCGGAGCTCACCGACCCCTCGACCCCGCCCGATGAGCTGCTCGCCGCAGTGCGCGCCATCATCCGCGGCGAGCCACTTGCCCCCATCGCCCAGGTGGACAACGACCGCGCCGAAACCCCGCTTCTCGACGCCGCTGGCGACCAGATCGCCGAATTCTGCGACGACCACGTCACCGCCTGGTCCCTGCTGCCCGGCGGCCAGCAGACCTCGTGGCGCGAATGGGAAGTCGAACTATCCGGCGAGCTCGCCGAGACCGTCGACGGCAACGCGCTTTTGCACGAGGCCACCTCACTGCTGATCAACCGCGGCGCCCGCAAATCCGCCTCCTCCTCCAAGCTCGCCACCGCGCTCGGCGATTCTGCCGCAGCTGCACCGGTACCGCCGTACATGAATGCCGGAGGCCTCGACGAGGACTCCCCCGCCAAGGCCGTCGTCGACTCCCTGCGCGTGCAACGCGATCGCCTCGTCGAATGGGACCCGAAGGTTCGCAACGACGAGTGGGATTCTGTCCACCAAATGCGCGTGGCCACCCGCGAGCTCCGCAGCCTGCTTGAGACCTTCGAGGGAATCCTCGCCGGCGACGAGATCAAACACGTCGAAAGCGAACTCAAGCAGCTCGCCGCGCTGCTCGGCACCGCCCGCGACGCCGAGGTCGTCGAAGAACGCTTCATCGGCTTGCTCGACTCCGATACCACCGGCATGATCGACGACCCCGCCGCCGAGCACGTCCGCGGCGACATGCGCCGCGAATACGAGCGCGCTCACCGCCGCATTCTGCGCACGCTCGACTCCCAGCGCTACCTCGCGCTTCTCGACGACATCGACGCCATCCTCGCCGACCCCCCACTCGCCACGGACACTCCGGCAGAAGAGGATGCCGGGGATGCGCCTGCCGCCGAGTCTGCTACCGCCGAATCTGCTTCCACCGAGTCCACCCCGGCTGAGGCCCGCACCTCCGAGGAGATCCTCTACGAACACCTCGAGCGCGGCTACAAGAAATTGGCCAAGCGCCACAAGTTGGCGCTTGAGCACTACCCGGACATGTCCCTGCCGCTGCACGACCGCGAGGAATACGTCCACGACGTGCGCAAGGCCGCGAAGAAGCTGCGCTACTCCGCCAATGCCGCCAAGGACAGCGGCTTGAAGACCAGCAAGCTGTCCAAGGCGTGCAAGGAACTCCAGGAGATCTTGGGCGACTACCAGGATGCGGTGACGTCGCGCGACCGCATCGAGAAGCTCGCCGCCAGCGCCCGCAAGCGCGGCGAGGACACCTTCTCCTACGGCATGCTCTACCAACGGGAAATGTCGCGCGGCGACAAGGCCCTAAAGGACTACCCGAAGGCGTTCAAGGAGGTCAAAAGGGCCTTCAAGAAGGTGGAGCCCAAAGAAAACTAGCGCCTAGCGGAAATCACCCCGCCAAGCGCTAGACCACAGAAACTCGGGAGTTATTTCTCCCACGAGGCCGGCTGACCCCAGTTGTCGTCGGCCTCGTCCTGTGCCTCGGCGGCCTTATTACGCTCCTGCGCGGTGGCGAGCGCCTGCTCGGCCTCTTCGCGAGTGTCGTACGGCCCCATGCGATCGTCCCAGGAGCCTTCCTTTCCCTGGGAGACCTCGCGGGTGCTGGGGTTGAAGTAGAACTTCTCGTCGCTCATCATTAGTTCCTTTCGGTCGCGTGTTCTTTCGACCAGGCTACCCGCGGACGATTGGTACTGTTGTGTGGGTAAATTCGCCCGCCCGACCGCGCACCGAAAGGACAGTGCATAACACCCATGGCTGTGTGGACCGCCCCTGAAACTACCGCGTCCGACCGCGTCGCCCAGGCTCACCGCAGCCGCACCGGAAATGCGCCCGCCCACACCGCCGACGCGCCGGGCACGTTAATTGTCGTCGGGGAGAATTCCGACCATTTCGGCGGCATCACCATCGTGGGCCTGACCGACCTGCGTGCAGCGGCTGCCGTGAGTCCGCGCGAGGACAGCACCATCGCGGTGTACGCGGAATTCGCTGGCATCACCGTGGAGGAGACCACGGACTGCGCGCGCATCGCCCAGCTCGCTGAGCACAACGAGCCTGCGGACGAGAACCCGGCGCGCACACTCGCGGAGCGCTTCGGCGGGCTGGTGCACACGCTCGTCGGCAGGCAGATGCTCTCGCGCGATACCGCGGGCATGGACATCACCGTCATCGCGGACATCCCGCTCGGCGCGGGGCTGGGCGCGCTGCATGCGGCGGACGCGGCGCTCGTTCTCGCGCTGATGGGCGGCGACGAGGAGATCGACGCGGCGCCGCTGCGCACGCGTCTGGCGGATATCGCATCGCAGTCGGCGCGCACGTTCTCCCACCTGCCGGTGCTGCGCGCACGTCATTCGGCGGCGCTGCGCGGCAAGGAAGACACGGTGTCGGTGATCGATTACGCGGATGGTTCGCTCACCCAGGCGCCGCACCCGGCGAAGGCGGAGGTGCGGATTGTGTCGGTGGCGCCGTCGCACGGGGAATCGTTCGTCGACAAGGCGCAGGCTGTGCAGGAGGGCCGTGAGTTCATCGACGACGCGTGCGCGAATTTCGGTGTCGCGTCGCTGCGCCAGTTGCCGAATGCCGCAGATCGCGTCGTGGAGTGGGTGGACGCGCGACGGCAGGTCCACGGCACGGATTCCGCGCCGACGCTCGAGACGGCCCGCGCGTGGGTCGATTTCGGCGCGGCGGAAACGGAGTTGTCCGCGAATGCGGCCCGCGCGCTGCGTTCCATGCGCACGGACGAGTTCTTCGAGGTCATCGGCGCGCCTGAGCAGACGCCGGGGTTGCCGGCGCCGGATCAGCTCGTCCAGCTGCTCGCGCTGCGTGGCGCACGTGCGGCACGTCCCGCGGCGGCAGGCATGTCCGCCGCGGCGCTCGCGTACATTCCCAGCGCCACAGCAGACAACGCCATCGCGGACTTGTCCGCGGACGGGCTCGCGGTCGTGGAGGTCACCCCCGGCGCGCCCGCGCGGGTCACCAGCTAGTCAGCGGGCCACGCAAAAAGCACTTCACGCTTATCGACGTCCGCCCGCACCAGCGACATCCCCACCTCCGTCGCTTCCTCCGGGGTGCCGGCGCACTCGGCCA
Organism: Corynebacterium sp. 20-84; assembly: GCF_053479455.1. NCBI lineage: Bacteria > Bacillati > Actinomycetota > Actinomycetes > Mycobacteriales > Corynebacteriaceae > Corynebacterium > Corynebacterium sp. 20-84. Next base: position 235,746 of record NZ_JBRBCB010000002.1, on the reverse strand, counting down.
GCACCGGCGGGTCGGCGATGAAGACGCGGGCGGAGTCAGATTCCTCATTGGTCTGCAGCACCACGCCGGTGAAATTCTCTCCCACCCACGGCTGCAGCACCGTCGCCTCGGTGAGGTTCAGGCACGCGCGGTCGACGGTGTTGGCCAGCTGCGATGTCCGCCCCATGGTCTTGAGCACCCGGTTAGTGTCGTCGTGCACCCACTGCGGGATCTCGGTGCCGGCGCACAGTGCCAGGCACACCTCGGTGGCGTAACGGTCGACCAAGCGCCGCAGCGGCGCAGTCACGTGCGAATAGTATCCGCCGATGCCGGCGTGAACCTCCGGCTCGTCGCCAGTAAGCGCGACGTATCCCGCGCCGCGCAGCAGCTTCTGTGCTTCACGCATCACGGCCATGCCGCGCGGAGTATCCGCGTCGATGGTCTGAAGAAATTCGCCGATATCGGCATCATCGGACAGATCAAAGCCCAACGCGCGAACTTCGCCGCGGAACGCCTGCTCCGACTTCTCTTCCGCCGGACGCAGCGTCCGCAAAAAGCCCACGCCTGCGTCCTCCATCATTCTTCCCGCGGCCATGCCGGTCAGCAGGGAGATCTCAGAGTTATAGTCCATCATTTTCTGGCGGGGCTCGATGAGGAGCTCGAAGCGGCCGTCGTCAAGCTCGACGACGCGCACCGACGGAACGCGCAAGTTGATCGCGTGCCTGCGTAGCGACGACGCCGCCCTCAGCTCCCCCACCTCCGGCAGCAGCGCGATCGACGGGTGTAGCGCGTCGTTGTCCATGTCCTCCTGCACGCCGTCATAATCGAGGCGCGCGACCGAGCGCACCATCGCGCGCTCCACATTCGTGTCGATGAGCTCGCCCTGTGCATCCAGCTCGAATGTCCACAGCACCGCCGGCTTATCCTCATCCGGCAAAAGCGATGCCGACCCCTCGGAGAGCTCCTCCGGGTGCAGCCGTGCTGGCTCATCCGGCAGGTAGATCGTCTGGCCGCGCTTCAGCGACTCCTCGTGCAGCGCGCTGCCCGGCTCCACGAACGCCGCGACATCCGCGATGGCGTAGAACACCCGGTAGCCGTCGCCGTTCTTCTCGATCGCCACTGCCTGATCCAGGTCCATCGAGCCCGCCGGGTCAATGGTGACGAACTCGATCTCGCGAGCGTCACGTCGCCTGTCGGCGTACCTGTCCTGCGCATTCGCCGCCTCTGAGTGCAGCTCGGGCGGAAAATCCGTGGGCACGTCGAATTCGTCGGCGATCGCCCGGAAATCAAGCGGTGCGGCATAGAGCTTCATGGGGGCCAATTGTGGCAGAAACTGGGCGAGTGAGTCAGCCTTTAAGCCGGATTCTGTGCCCCCTGCCCCGTGCGGGGAGGGGCGGCGATCATCCATCTAGGACGCCGGTTGCCCGGCGCCTCGAGCAGCTACCTTCGAACTGGGCGGGCAGCCTCATAACGTCCGACGATCCCAGCGTGCACAGCTGGAATTCTTGCCTTGCTCCCGGTGGGGTTTACCTGGCCGGTTGTGTCACCACATCCGCCGGTGCGCTCTTACCGCACCCTTTCACCCTCACCCGGTTTCCCGGGCGGTCTACTTTCTGTTGCACTTTCCCGCGGGTCGCCCCGGGTTGCCGTTAGCAACCACCGTGCCCTGTGGAGTCCGGACTTTCCTCGACCCCTGCCTGACACCATTGAAGTGGCGGTACAGGTCGCCGCGATCACCCGGCCGACTCACTCGCAGCGAGTAACTGTACTCTGCCGATGCCTATCAGCGGAAGTGAGCGACATCGTTGACGCACCGAACCACGCCGAGCTCGCCATAAAACTCGACGACGCTGATCGACGCCAAATCCAAGAACACATGCTTGAACGTGTCCGGCCCCGATTCCAGCGCCTGCCGGATCGCCGACTTGATCGGCGTCATGTGCGTGACCACCAGCACCGTCTGTCCCTCATGAGCTTCCTGCACCTTCAGGCGCGCGCGAGTCACCCGTCGGTGCACGGCGACCAGGCTTTCACCTTCCGGAGGAGCTTTGCTTGCCGACGCCTCCCACGCCCCGAACTCCTCCGCGTACTTTTCCCGCGCCTCATCTCGAGTGAGTCCCTCGAAGACCCCGAAATCCAGCTCCCGGAAACCGTCGACTGTCTCGATGTCCGCAGCGTCGATCCCCAGCGCCTCCGCGCAGGCTTTCGCAGTCTGCTGCGTCCGCTTCGCCGGCGACGCCACGACAGCGTCAATCTGGCCGAACGCCGCCACCGCCTGAGCCACTGCCCCCGCCTGCTTCTCCCCCAGCTCCGTCAACTCCGGGTCCGACGAGCCGCTGTAGCGCTTCTGTGCCGAGTGCTCCGTCTGGCCATGACGGACCAACACGAACCGGGTGCGGGGTTTGTCATGCCCGTGCCAGTGCGCAGGGCTGGCAGTCTCGTGGCTGTCCGACTTCGCGGGGGATTTCGGGGGTGCACTAGGCGTCGATAAGCTCTTTGCTTCTACGATGCCCGGCTTCGCGCCGTTTGCTGCCGCGTCCATCGCGACATTGGACAACTCGTCGGCCTTCTTATTCTTCGCGCGCGGCACCCACGAATACGTGACCGAGCTGAAACCGCTGGCGAGATCGCGCGCGTCGAGCGCCAATTTCTTCATGTCCGGGTGCTTGATCTTCCAGCGTCCCGACATCTGCTCGACGACGAGCTTGGAGTCCATGTAGACATCCACCTCGGTGGCGCCGAGATCGCGCGCCGCCTCGAGCCCGCGCAGCAAGCCGTGGTACTCCGCGACATTATTCGACGATTTCTGCCCCACGACGTACGCGATCTCCGCGAGCGTCGCCCCGTTATCGTCGTACACGACGCTTCCCGAGCCCGCGACCCCCGGATTTCCCCGCGAACCGCCGTCGGTGTAGACCGTCACCTTCATGCGCGCGCCGCCCTAGCCTGTGACCCGGATGAGCAGCGTTCCGCAATTCGGGCAGGTCGGCAGCTCGTTTTCGGGCACCGCCATGACCTCCGCGCGCTCAGCGGGCGGCAGCTGGAGGAAGCAGCTGTTGCACGTGCGGCCGTTGAAGCGCGCCGCACCCACCGTCGCGTAGACGCCGAGGATGCCCGACGGCAATTCCGCGCGCAACGCATCCGTGTCGACCTCTTCCTTCGCGGGGACCGCCTCAGCTGCCCGGCGCGCCGCCTCGATCTTGCGGTCCAGCTCGTCGAGCTTCGCACCGTGCACGTCGCGATTATTGCGCAGGGCCTTGACCTCGCCGTGCGCCTCCTTGAGCTCGTACAAAAGGTCCGCGATGCGCGACTTCGCCGCATAACGATCGTGCTCCAAGTCCTTGCGGCGCTCCGGGTCCGTCTCCGCGGAAAGCTGGCGCTTGTCGTCGAGCTCACGCTTTTTCAGCTTGCGTTCGTCCTCCTGGATGCGCAGAATCTCCGCCTCCACATCATCGACGGCGAGCTGGGCTGCCGCCGCCGCATTCGCGAGCCCCGGGCGCTGTGCCTCGAGTTTTTCCAGCTCTTCCTGCTCAGGCGACGCCGCGGTGTCGTGAGCCTGGCTACGCTCCGCCTCCGCGAGCGCCAGCAGCGTACGTTGCTTATCCAGTTCCAGTTCCACGTCAGCCTTCTTTCTACTTCGAGTGGTTCGGGTGTGCGGAGATCGTCCACGGGTCGGTGCGCAAGGTAATGATTCCCGTCGCGACCTCAGGGCACGCCTTCGCGACGATCTCGCTGGCCTGCTCCGTCCACGGGAATTCGCTCGCCCAGTGCGCGGTGTCGATCACGGCGGGGCCGCCGGCGCGCAGGTGCTCGTCGACGGGGTGATGCCTCAAATCGGAGGTCACGTAGACATCCACCCCGAGGCCGCGCACGGCGTCGAGGAAGCTGTCGCCGGAACCCGACGATACCGCGACCTTCTGCACCATCGCGTCGGGATCGCCGGCGGCGCGCACACCCCAGGCAGTCTCGGGGAGGGCGTCAGCGACCTGCTGCGTGAACTCACGCAGGGTCATCGGCTCGGGCAGTTCGCCCACGCGGCCCAGGCCGGTGGCAGCAGACAAATCGCCAGTTCCGGCGAGCTGCACGACGTCGAACGCGGGCTCTTCGTACGGGTGCACCTCGCGCAAGACTTCGGTCAGGCGGGCGCGCAGACGGGAAGGTGCGACGAACTGCACGCGGGTCTCCGGCGCGGAGTAGTGGGAGCCGACTTCGCCGTCGGTGGGGTCGGCGCCAGGCTGCGGGGTGAAGCCGCCGCGGCCGTCCCACTGGAAGGAGCAGTGGGAGTAATTGCCGATTGCGCCAGCGCCGGCGTCGAAAAGCGCATCCATGACGGCGGTGATGTCTGCGGGCGGGATGTGCACGCCCCACAGGTCCTGGGCATCAGGGTCGACGACCTTGATCGGGCGGCCGGGCGTGATGCCGACGAGTTCAGCCAGCTTGTCGGATACACCGGGGCGCGCGGAATCAGCGTTGGTGTGCGCCGCGAACAGCGCGCAGCCGCCGCGCACGAGGGTGTGCACGACCTTGCCCTTCGGCGTGTCCGCGGCGACGGACGTGACGCCGCGCATGAGCAGCGGGTGGTGCACGACGAGCATGTCGGCGCCGAGCTCGACGGCTTTTTCCGCAACGGCCTGGGTGCAGTCGAGCGCGAATGCGACCCGCGCGACCTCGGCGGACGGGTCACCGCAGATGAGCCCGACGGCATCCCAACTTTCGGCGAGCCGCGGCGGGTACGCGGTCTCCAGCGCCGCGACGACATCAGCAACAGTCGTAGTCATATTGTCCCAGTCTAGGTCGATTGCCGCGGCAGCTGCGCACTGCCATGCTGGGGTGCGTGATCACACTGCTTCTCGACGTCGACGGCACCCTCATCGACTCCTTCCCCGGCATCCGCGCCGGGTTTATCCACGCGCTCGACGCCGTGGGGTGGGAGCACCCTGATGACGAATTCATCGCACTCATCCCGGGCCCGCCGATGGAGGAGACGCTCGCCAGCGTGGGCATGGATGACGCGACGCGCGATCGCGCTTTTCGCGCCTACATGGATTTCACGCACGACGGCGGGTGGAAGAACGCTCAGGCATTCCCCGGCATGCGCGACCTCCTCAAAGGCTGGAAGGAGGAAGGGTTCCAGGTGGTGACGGCGACGTCGAAAGGCGAAGGTTTCGCGCGCGCCATCTTGGAGCGGGAAGGCATGCTCGAGTTCATCGATTTCCTCGGCGCCGCGCAGGAGGACGGGCCGCGGCGCCGCAAGGCGGACGTCATCGCGCATGTGCTGGATAATGTGAAGGTGGGCCGCGGGCTCATGATCGGCGACCGCCTCCACGACATCGAGGGCGCCGCGCATTTCGGCTTATCGACGATCGCCGTCACCTGGGGTTACGGCACCCAGGACGAATGGAACCGCGCGTGGGCCATCGCGCACACCCCGGCTGAGCTCGCCCGCATCGTCACCGCATTCAAGGAGGAACAGTGATCCACATCGACTTCGTGTGCACCGGCAATATCTGCCGCTCGCCGATGGCGGAAGTCATCGTGCGCCAAAAGCTTATCGACGCCGGACTCGACCCCCACGTCCGCGTCACCTCCTCCGGAATCGGTGGCTGGCACGTCGGCAACCCCGCCGACGAGCGCGCCCTCGCCGAACTGTCCGCCCACGGCTACGACGGCTCCGCCCACCGCGCCCAGCAATTCGGCGGCGAGCAGATGTCCGCCGACTTGATCGTCGCTTTGGCCACCCGCCACGTCTCCGAGCTCGTCGCTCAAGGCGTGGACGAGGAAAAGGTGCGTCTGCTGCGCTCCTTCGACCCCACCGCGCCTGAGCAAGCAAGCGTCGAAGACCCCTATTACGGCGGCCCCGAAGGATTCACCGTCACCCGGGAGCAGATCGAAGCCGCTGCCGACGGCATTCTGGATTGGGTGCGCGCCCGAGTAGACTGATCCGCGTGACCACGTCGAAGTCGATCTGGAAGACATTTCTCAGTCCCGGATGGGTCCTCGCCGTCGTCTTCGCTGTCCTCTTCTCCTGGTTCGCCATCACGTGGTTGTCCCCGTGGCAGCTAGGTAAAGACCACGCCATCAAAGAGCGCAACGAGCGCATCGAGCAAGCTTTCGCCCGCGACCCCGTGGCCGTTGAGGATGTCCTAGCCAGCGAGTCCGCCGAGGAATGGACCCGCGTGACCATGCGCGGCCATTACCTCCCCGATGACGAGTTGCTGTTGCGCCTCCGCCCCGTCGAAGGTGCCCCCGCATTCCAGTCGTTGGTGCCTTTCGCTCTCGACAGCGGAAAGACCGTCCTGGTCAACCGCGGCTGGGTTCCTGCCGATGAAGGCGGCACCGCCGTCCCGCCCATCGACCGCGCCCCCGCCGAGCCCGTCACCCTCAGCGCCATGATCCGGCTTGCCGACCAATCCGCCATCCCGCCCATTTCCGAGCAGGGCTACACGATGGTGCAGACCATCAACACCTCCCAAGTTGCTGACCTCACCGGCACTGAGCTCGCCGCCCCATACGCCCAATTGCTTAACGACGAACCCGGCGTCCTCACCCCCATCCCCCTCCCCGTCCTCGACCGCGGCAACCACCTGTCCTACGGCCTCCAATGGATCGCCTTCGGCATCATGGCTCCTGCCGGACTCGCCTATTTCATCTATTCCGAAGTCCGCGAACGACGCCGCTACGTCTCCGAACAACAAGAACTAGCTGCTTTTTCCTCCGCTGAGTCTGAGTCGGCACCCTCCGGCGAGCCCTCCCCTGCTCCCGCCCGCGCCCGCTACGGCCACTCCCGCAACAACCCCTGGGCAACGAAGCCCGACGAGGAACGCATCTAGCTTTTTGTTGCTCACTGTTCCCCCGTGCTAGCATTTCCTCCACGCGCGCCGTTAGCTCAGCTGGAAGAGCAACTGGTTTACACCCAGTAGGTCGGCGGTTCGAGCCCGTCATGGCGCACCAATAACACACGCTCACCCGAAAGGTGAGCGTTTTCTTTTCTGGAGGTCGTCCCTGTGGATAGTTTTGAGTTATCCACAGGTTTTTGGGTTGCCTGTTTCGCGTTTGCGTTGGTCGGTTTAGCGTGTGGGGCATGAACGATTTCGAGGCGTTTATCGCCGCTGCTGCGCGACCAATGGATATCCTGGCCGGTTTCAACCGCCAGGCCGTTGTCGATGCCGGCATGAAATCGACTCTCGCCGCCGACGGTGAGAAAGCCCGCGAGGTGTATTTCGGGCCCACCAAGTTCTCCCGCAAGCAAGCCCACGCGGTGCGCATCGCCCGTGAGACCGGCAAATCGTTAGATCAGATCTTGTTCATCGAGCAGCAAGTCCGCTCGTTGGGTACGGAGAAGGAGAAGTGGAAGATCCGCCTAGCGTTGTTGTCTGTGCGCGGGAACTACGAGACGTTGAAACGCCGCGCCAAAGACATCGTCCCTGAGGCGGATACACCTGCACCTGAATCATCGGTCCGGTTCGGTAAGGAACGGAAAGGCAAACGCACTTTTAGTGCTACTGGTGATGCGAGTGATATCGCTGCCCTTGAGTACGCGCTGCGTCAAAAACTCGACGCTAACCGTCCTGAGGGCCCGCAGATGTACGAAGCATTCCACGACTTACTCCACAACGATGGTGCTGTCGCTGATGCTGTCCCACGCCCGCTGGTGCAGATCCCGCTGCCGGATTACATCTCGATCCTCGGCGGCCAGGGCGATGAGACCATCCTGGGATTGTCTGATGGCACCACGATGACTGGTGCGGAGTACCTGACTCGGTTCCACGGGTCCGACTTGGAAGTCGCACTCTTCCACCCGCAGGCAGGTCCGGTGAACCTGTACAACACGAAACGGTTCGCCAATAAGAAACAACGCGACCTCGCCCGGGCAACACTGACGACGTGTCCTGTGCCGGATTGTCGGCATGCCGCTGATAATTGCGAAGTCCACCACATCGAACCCTGGGCCCGGGGTGGGCCGACGAACATGAGCAACTTGTCGGTGTTGTGCAGGTATCACAACCGGACCAACGATGATGACCCCGATAGGCACAACAGGGGTCGAATACAGGTGCGCGATGGGACGCCGATATGGGTTTCACCGCGCGGAATACCAGTACCGAACAGCACACACCAATACGGTGCCATGCACCTGTTGTTCGGGAAATAACCACACCAACGGCCGAAGGGCACACGCCGATCACGCATGCCCATCGGCGGATTCGGTGAGCGCGAAATAGGTGTCCGACGTCAGTACATCGTATTGACTGGCTCCGGGGGCGGAAATCCCATTGGCCCGTTGCCACGCTTCCACCGGCTGTACGCAATGAGTCTGCGCAGCAACAGCGAGATGGCGATTGGCAATGTAGCCATGAAGAAAATGCCCTCTCCTCCCTTGGCAACGATGAGCAAGCCGAACACACCGGGAGCTAAGGCAATGAGATCTCCCCAGAATTCATTGACCAGCCGAAAATGCAGCGGGATAGTCAGCGCATACATCGCGAGGTAGAAGGCAAAGCTGGGAACGAATATGAATAACACGAACAAGCCTGCTCCGGGATTATCGCTCCCACTCAACCCGAGAACCGAAAAGATCATTATTCCGCCAATCACGAGCTCCGGAATCGGAAGCCTCAACAGCTTGAAGTCCCAGAGCCGGGGCGCAGGCGGTCTGTCCCCGTACAAAGGACTGTCTGGTGAGATAGATGGGCGCTGCTCGTCCATGCGGATAGTCTATACACGCTGCTAATTCGGCGGCATGAGAAGAAGGGAAGTACCCGGTTGAGAGTTGGGCGCCTAGGGAACTGTGCAGTCTATTGCGTACGCGGATCGAAACCTTTCTTCCACCGGACATATGCGATCCTCCTGCGCACCAAAAGTGACACAGCGCCTGGCAGTATCCCCACGAATAAAGCCAGCACACCTATCCCCTCGGTCCACCCCAAGATCCCTAAAGCGCCGATAATGAGCAAGCCAATATCCCACTCGGATTCTGTGACAGGTTTGCGCTGCAAGGGAAACGTCACGGCATAGACCACAAGAATGACGGCCAGCAGCGGCAGAATGATGAAGAAAGTTATCAACCCATTGCCACCGGTCATGTAGTTGACGTCGAGAAAAGCAGCGATGACAAGCAAGGCGAGGACGACCAACTCCAAAATTGGCAGTCTCAGCACTTTGAAATCCCATAAGCGCGGCGGCTGCACTGACTGGGGCGCGCCTGACTCGGACGGTTGGGCTATCTCCACCATGCGGATAGTTTATACATTTACGCCCATACCTTTCAGGCTCAGCCGCTTACCAGAAGGGAAGAGTCCTGACTCCGTTTTGTCCGAAATTGGACAAAACGGGGGTAGCAAGAAGCCTTCTGCGCTGGAAGGTGTCGAATCTCACAGGGCGGGACGACTCGTCGATAAGCGAAATGTCCCTGAGCAGCACTATCGCTTCACGCCGGCGTTGCGCAGGCAAGAACCCTGCCAGGAACCGAGGCGATCCGCCTTCGTCTGAACAAGCCCCGCGAGCTGGGCAGACTCGGAAATATCGCCCGGGTGGACCTCGCCGGGCTGATTCGCGCCCGGCGTCAGGAGCCAAATGCAGCCCGAATCGGAGAGATTACGGGTGGCGTCCACCAGCGAATCGACGAGATCTTCGTCGTCAGCGCGGTGCCAGAGGAGGACGACGTCGCAAAGCTCATCCGTATCGTCGTCAAGCAGGGCCTCCCCGATCGCATCCTCGATGGACTCCGAAATCGACGCATCACAATCGTCGTCCCAACCGAGCTCCTGGACGATCTCGCCCTTCTTAATACCGAGCTTATCCACGTAGTTTGCGGCACCAGCGGCGCTCACTGTCTCCACTTCCTCCTTGAACGGCGAACAAGAATATAGCCAGGATACAGCCACACTTACCCCCGTGGGCGACAGTCCGAAAAAGAACGTATCCTTGAAATCTGTAGGCACCGGCGAGTTCGTGCCGGACGGGCATGTGAACAAACGTCCTGACGTGCGAAAAGCTGGTGGAAAACACACCACGAAATCGGAGGATGGTCTTGTCTGACCCTCAAAACCTGAACGATTCGAACATCCCAGTCATCCGTGACGGCGTCGCGTCGTATCTGCACGACGCCGACCCGGAAGAGACCCAGGAATGGATGGACTCCCTGGATGGTCTCCTCGAGACCTCCGACCCGGAGCGCGCCCGCTACCTCATGATGCGCCTCCTCGAGCGCGCATCCGCACAGCGCGTGCCGATGCCGGCTATGACGTCGACTGACTTCGTCAACACGATCCCGACCAAGCTCGAGCCGGACTTCCCCGGCGACGAGGCAATGGAGAAGCGCTACCGCCGCTGGATCCGCTGGAACGCAGCCATCATGGTGCACCGCGCACAGCGCCCGGGCATCAAGGCCGGCGGCCACATCTCCACCTACGCGTCCGCAGCGGCGCTCTACGAGGTCGGCTTCAACCACTTCTTCCACGGCAAGGACGCCCCGCAGGGCGGCGACCAGGTCTTCATGCAGGGCCACGCTTCCCCGGGTATGTACGCCCGCGCCTTCCTCGAAGGTCGCCTGTCCGAAGACCAGATGGACGCCTTCCGCCAGCAGCACTCCCGCCCGGAGCTGGGCATGCCGTCCTACCCGCACCCGCACGACATGCCGGGGTTCTGGGAGTTCCCGACCGTGTCCATGGGTCTCGGCCCGATGAACGCGATCTACCAGGCACGCTTCAACAAGTACCTGCAGCACCGCGGCATCAAGGACACCGACCAGCAGCACGTCTGGGCATTCCTCGGCGACGGCGAGATGGACGAGCCGGAATCCCGCGGCCTGCTCCAGATGGCGCGTCTGTACGAGCTGGACAACCTGACCTTCGTCGTGAACTGCAACCTGCAGCGTCTCGACGGACCGGTCCGCGGTAACGGCCAGATCGTCCAGGAGCTCGAGTCCTTCTTCAAGGGTGCCGGCTGGAACGTCATCAAGATCGCCTGGGGCCGCGAGTGGGACGAGCTGTTCGAGAAGGATATGGACGGCGCACTCGTCGACCTCATCAACAACACCACGGACGGCGACTTCCAGACCTTCAAGGCGAACGACGGCGCCTACGTCCGCGAGCACTTCTTCGGCCGCGACGAGCGCACCGCCAAGCTGGTCGAAGACTGGTCCGACGAGGAAATCTGGAACCTGCGCCGCGGCGGCCACGACTACCGCAAGGTCTACGCCGCATACAAGAAGGCGCTGGAGACCAAGAACGGCAAGCCGACCGTCATCCTCGCGCTCACCGTCAAGGGCTACGGCCTCGGCCACAGCTTCGAGGGCCGCAACGCGACCCACCAGATGAAGAACCTGACTCTGGATGACCTGAAGCTTTTCCGCGACATGCAGGAAATCCCGATCTCCGACGAAGAGCTGGAGAAGGATCCGTACCTGCCGCCGTACTTCAACCCGGGCCCCGAGTCCGAAGAGATCAAGTACATGCTCGAGCGTCGCAAGAAGCTCGGCGGCTACCTGCCGGAGCGCCGCGAGAACTACACGCCGCTCGAGGTGCCGGACCTGGAGAAGACCTACCGCCCGCTGTTCAAGGACTCCGGCAAGCAGAAGGTCGCCTCCACCATGGCGCTCGTCCGTGCCTTCAAGTCGCTCATGCGCGACAAGGAGATCGGCAAGCGCGTCGTCCCGATCATCCCGGACGAGGCCCGCACCTTCGGCCTGGACTCCTGGTTCCCGACCCTGAAGATCTACAACCCGAAGGGCCAGAACTACGTCCCGGTCGACCACGACCTGCAGCTCTCCTACCGCGAGGCGCCGGAGGGCCAGATCCTGCACGAGGGCATCAACGAGGACGGCTCGTCGGCAAGCTTCATCGCCGCCGCAACAAGCTATGCGACGCATGGTGAGCCGATGATCCCGATGTACATCTTCTACTCGATGTTCGGCTTCCAGCGCACCGGCGACAACTTCTGGGCTGCCGCTGACCAGATGGGTCGCGGCTTCATCATCGGCGCGACCGCCGGCCGCACCACCCTGACCGGTGAGGGCCTGCAGCACATGGACGGCCACTCCCACGTCATCGCGTCCACGAACCCGAGCATCGTCGCCTACGACCCGGCGTTTGCATACGAGATGCCGTACCTGGTCAACCGCGGTATCGAGCGCATGTACGGCCCGGAGGGCGGCGAGAACGTGATGTACTACCTCACCGTCTACAACGAGCCGATGCACCAGCCGGCCCGCCCGGAGAACCTGGACGTCGAGGGCCTGCACAAGGGCATCTACCTCTACGACCGCGGCGAGGAGAAGGAGAATAACGTCTCCCTGCTCGCTTCCGGTGTCGGTATGTCCTGGGCACTGCGCGCGCAGAAGATCCTCCAGGAGGAGTACAACGTCGGCGCTGCCGTCTACTCCGTCACCTCCTGGACCGAGCTGGCACGCGACGGCGCAGCCCGCAACAAGGCGCGCATCCAGAACCCGGCCGAGGATCAGGGCGAGCCGTTCGCTACCACGCAGCTGAAGCAGACGGAAGGCCCGTACATCGCGACGAGCGACTTCACGACCGAGCTGCAGGAGATGATCCGCCCGTACGTCCCGGGCCGTTACACGGTGCTCGGCGCAGACGGCTTCGGCTTCTCCGACACCCGCGAGGCCGCACGTCGCTACTTCAACATCGACGCTGAGTCCATGGTTGTCGCAGCGCTGACGTCGCTTGCCGACGAAGGCAAGATCGACATCTCCGTCGCCGCCCAGGCCGCCAAGGACCTCAAGGTCGACGACCCGACCGCTGCGGTTCCGGCGACCCCCAGCAAGAAAGACGACTAAGTCAAATGAGGTCGCGCGAGGAGATCTAACTCCGCGCTAGCACCCAATGAGCTCCCCGTCCCCACTGTGGGTCGGGGAGCTTTTCGCATGGTTGGGCACAGCCGACGTGTGCAGCGTCCAAACACATCTATTGGGGGGTATCGGCGAGGTTTTCGGGGGTAAAAACACGTCTGCGCTTGCGGTTTCGCCGCAGATACCGGATTGTTATCTCTTGTGAAGAAATACGTCATTTCCCTGGCGACCGCTGCCGCCGTATTCGCAGCCGGACTGTCCCCCGCCCACGCCACCGACGCCGAAAACACTAACGGCACAGACCCCGTGGCTATCTCCCCAGCGGCCAACACAGACGCGGGAAAGGAAACTCCCGCTGAAGATGGCAGCTCCGAAGATGGTCTGACCGACGGACAGATCGCCGGCATCGTCATCGGTGTCGTAGCTGCGGTCGCAGCTGTCGCTGGCGGCGCTCTCTGGGCGATCCAGCAGGGTCTTATCCCGAATCCGGCTCCTGGTCTCATCCCGGGACCCGCACCTAAGCCAGCCCCGAAGCCTGCACCCGCTCCAAAGCCCGCTCCAAAGCCCGCGCCTAAGCCAGCCCCGAAGCCTGCACCCGCTCCGAAGCCAGCGCCTAAGCCCGCACCCGCGCCTAAGCCGGCGCCGAGGCCGGCCCCGGCGAAGACCTACGCTAACTGCCGCGCCGTGTGGAATGACCTCGGTCGTCCGATCCGCAGCAACGAGCCAGGTTACGGTAGCCACCTTGACCGCGATGGCGACGGCGTGGGCTGCGAGAAGCGCCCCCGCTAAGGAACCCTGAATCTTCCCAAAGCCCTTGCCACGCCCAGTGTTCGCACGAACCTAAGCGCAGCAAGGGTTTTCGCTTTGCGTATCTCTAGAATGGGGCGCATGGAACTTTCGCAACGCCTCGACTTGGCCAAGCTCGGACTTGATCCGGACCTCGTCCCGGACGACGCGGAGAACGCCGACAAGACCGTCGCCGCCGAGGGCAGCACGATGGCTCAGCTGGCCAGCCTTTTCGCCAAGGTCGGCGCGGTCGAGGATGCAGAAGAGGTCGGTGCGGATGACACGCTCGACAGCTTGGGGGTCGACTCACTGACACGGATTGAGCTCGCGGTGCGCGCAGAAGAGCATTTCGGGGTGCGGGTGAGCGAGGAGGATGTCAGCCCGAGTTCGACGCTGGGCGAACTTGCCGAATACTTTGCGACGAACGACGCGCCCTAGGCGACCCGAGCGTCGAAGCGAAATGTTTGGGCGAGCTCGGTCAAGGCACTGCGGAATGTCGCGATCTCTTCTTCCGAGGCTTCGATGACTTCGCGACAGCTGACGGCTCCGTCGCGAGTTGGTTCCCGGCGCCAGCGGGTGAACCACGGAACGTCCCACACGCTGACCAACGAAGGAGCGGAAGAGGGTTCGCTGAGGTGCTCGTACATGAGGCCCTCGACACGCAGACGCAGGTGACGCGGCATGGAGCTGATCGACAGCACGCAACGGGTGCGGGAGGTAGCTGCGGCAGAGTCGGCGTGGGCCAAGGTGGCGGTCATGTCGGGAAGGTGTCCTTTCGCTGTTGAAACGCACCGCTCCCCCGCGACCAGGAGCTGGCCGGAGGTGTGGTGCGTCAGACGAGGCTCGTCTTCCCCAACGCCCTCATGTGACTCTCGGCAATTGTTGCTTCGCTTAAGCCACACGGGCAACCCTCAACAACCGCTTGATCCCCCCGATCATTCAAGGATGGCTTGAAGGTTGCTCAACTTCGTTTAACGGCCCACCCGTCGGCGGAGTCCTCGCCGCGCGAATCAACGAACACCCGATACAAGGCACCCAGGAACTCGTCGCGGGTGGCGGGGTGGGAGCTCGAATCGGAGCCGGGGCGTGCATCTGGACGGTAGGAAGGACCAGCAGCCCCGCGGAGAGCTTCGCGGACTTCGCCCTTGGTGGGCATCATGCCGTCGTCGGCAAGCGGATCGTCGGAGGGGAGGGAGGTTTTGGTGAGGCGCCAGCGTCGTAAAGCTTTTGGCTCGAGCTTGCCGATGGGCGTGAACATGAAGCGCGCCCACGTGTTTATCGGCGCATTCTTCATGGTGACCGGGACGTACCAGCCGGCCCAGTACGCGGCGGTGCCGAGCGTGAACCCGACGAGCGGCGCGGCGGCGATGGCGGCGGTGGCGTGCCCGGCGTTGTAGAGGACCATGGCGGTGATCGACCCGGCGATGGCGGGGACGACATACATCTGTTGGTCGTTGAGGATGCGGGGGATCCGCCCGATGAGAACCTCGCGGATGACCATCCCACCGGTCGCGGTGAGAACGCCCATAAGGATGCAGCCGGGCCACGCGACGCCGGCTCCGATCGCGGTGATAGTGCCGGTGGTGCACCAGACGCCGAGGATGATCATGTCCCCGTGGAAGCGCGCTAGCTCCCACACATAACCGTGGAGGTTAGCGAAGAAAGCGGTGGCGGCGCCGAGGACGGCGACGGAGATGTACCAGGGGTCGGCAAGCGCGGCGACGGGGGTGTTGCCGATCAAGGCATCGCGCATCATGCCGCCAGCCATGCCCGAAATGATGGCGATGAGCATGAAGCCCACCGCGTCGAATCTCATTCGCCGAGCTACGGTCCCGCCGATAATCGCGTTGAGAAACACACCGATCAAGTCGAGGAGAGCAATGGCTTGGCCTACTGCATTGTCAATGCCACCGAAGTACATTCACGTATCGTAGCTAATCTAGCTCGGCAAATATGCGGGTATTGGTTTCTTGCCACAGGGGTTTGGCCCAGTCGCCGAATTCGCGGTCGGTGAGCGCGACCATGGCTGAGCCAGCGGCGCGCGACTCGGACCAGGCGGGCACGACCCACAGGTAGGTGCCTGCCATGCCGAAGTGGCCGACGGTGTCTTCGGGCATGCCGTCGCCGGTCCAGTGGGGGTCTTTATCAGCCTTGATTTCAAAGCCTAAGCCCCAGGGACAAGGCTTTTGCATGCCGTAGCCGGGGACAATGCCGCGGACATCGCCGAACTGGTTGGTGAAGGCGTCGCGGAGGGTGGTTTCGTCGATAAGCGTGGGTGCGAGGAGTTCGCGCGCAAAAGAGAGCAAATTATCGACGTTCGACCTCCCCCCGTGCCCCGCCGAACCGTAGATCTCGGTCGAACTCATGCCGAGGGGCTCGAAGACACCTTGGGCGGTGTATTCGGCGAATGTCATGCCGGTCTCCTCCTCGAGGCGCTCCGCGAGAATCTCGTAGCCGGCCGACGAATAGATGCGGCGCTCCCCCACCGGCTTTTGCAGCTCGCGGGTATCGAAGCCGACGCCCGACGTGTGCGCGAGCAGGTGCCGCACCGTCGCCCCCTCCGGCCCGCACGGGGTGTCCAGCTCGAAGACGCCCTCCTCGACGGCCATGAGGAACGCGTAGGCGGCGAGTAGCTTCGTCACGCTAGCGAGCTCGAAGACATGCTCCTGATCTCCGAAGGTGCTGGTCTCCTCGGCTGCTGCGCCTGGCGCGATCAGCGCGGCGGCTACGGTGTCGGCGGGCCAGTTTTCAAGGTGCGGGGCGAGTTCCATGCCCGCCAGCCTAGCGCGGGATTTACGGCAGCTGCGGCAGCGAAGGAAGCTGCGGGAGCTTCGCCAACTGGGTCAGCTGCGGCGCGACTGCGATGCCCCCTGCGATGAGACCGAGCAGGGCGAGAACGCCGACGAGGGCGCCCTGCCACTCCTTCGGCGCGACGGCGGATCCTTCGGGGACGGTCACCTCGCGAACTTCCTCGGGAGGTGCGGGGCGCTCGTCGGCATCAGGGCAACCGGCTTCGACGACCTTGGTGCGCCAGTCGTCGGCGTTGTACATGAACGCGAGGGCGTCATAAGGCACGTGGCCGGTGCGCTCGGGGGATAAGGAGCTGGTGCCGTCGAAAAGCTTGCCGAAAACGGACGAACCCGTCGCGGTCTCACCTTCGTCCTTCAGAGGCAGAGTGCCGACGAGCTCAGCCGTGGCCAAACCGCTGTCGAGGTTGCGGGACAGCTCAGCTTTGCGGGAGTTGTACTCCCTCAACGCGTCGCGCCACGTCGCGTCGTTGTAGTGCGCCAACCAGAGCTTCTCGGCGGCGATCGCGGGGATCTCGGCGGCGGTGTACGTAATCGAGCAGGTGCCGGTCTCACTGGCCGGGGCGCCGGAGGGAGTCTCGGCGGCAGCGGCGGTGGACGCTGCAGAAACGGGGACGACAACAGAGAAGGTCAGGGCGGCAACGAGGAAGGCGGAAGGGAGTTTCATGGGGGAAACGATACGTCGATAAGCAATGCCATGTGGACGCTTTTCCGAAACTGACGCGCATGCTCTTGTAAGCTGCCGTCCATGAGCGCAACGACGACGACCAAGCGCAAGAATGACTCAGCGGGCTTCCTCGGCTGGATCGAAAAGATCGGCAATAAGCTGCCCGACCCGTTCTGGCTATTCGTGATTCTGTCGGGCTTTGTGGCGGCGTCGTCGTGGCTGGCGAGCCACGCGGGACTGAGCGCGGTCGACCCGTCATCCGGCGAAGAAATCCACGTGGAGAACCTGCTGACGGCTGATAATCTGTCGCGCATGGTGTCGGACGCGGTGGAGAATTTCATCTCGTTCCCGCCGCTCGGCGTGATTCTCGCGGTCATGCTCGGCGTCTCCATCGCCGAAAAAGCGGGCCTCTTGTCTGCACTGGTGCGCCGCATGGTGGTGCGTGTGAGCCCGAAGATGCTCACGTTCATGGTGGCGCTCGCGGGCGTCACCGGGTCCGTTGCATCCGACGCGATTTACGTGATCGTCATTCCGCTCGGCGCGATGGCGTTCTACGCGGTCGGCCGCTCCCCCATCGTGGGCGCAATGGTCGCGTTCGCGGCATCGTCGGCGGGCTTCAACGCGTCGCTGATCCTCAACATCACTGACTTGCTGCTCGCCGGCATCTCCACCTCCGCGGCACAGCTTGTCGACGAAAACTACGTCGTCTCGCCCCTCGCCAACATCTTCTTCGTCATCCCGTCCGCCGTGGTCCTGTCGCTGATCATCACGGCAGTCACCGAGTTCTACGTGGACAAAAAAGCCAAGCAGCTTATCGACGACGACCACATCGACCCCTCCGAGCTCGCCTTCGACGACGACACGGAGCCGGATGACGCTGACTCCGATGCTTCTTCGGACTCTGACAGCGACTCTGACAGTGACTCCGAGGGCGCCTCACAAGAGGACCTCGCCCTGTCACCCCTGGAGCAAAAGGGTCTGATCTGGTCCGGCGTCGCGCTGCTCGCGTTCTTCGCCGTCTACTTTGCCCTGCTGTTCGCGCCCGCCTCTCCCTTCGCGCGCCCTGAAGAGGGCTTCATGCAGTCCCCGCTCATCCAAGCCATCGCTGTGCCGATCGCCCTGGCGTTTTTCATCACCGGCCTCGTTTACGGACTCATCGTGGGCACCGTGAAATCGCCGTCCGACATCCCGTCGTTCATGGCCAAGGGGCTTGAGTCCCTGCTGCCCATGATGGTGCTCTTCTTCGCCGTCTCCCAGTTCCTCGCGTGGTTCCAGTGGTCGAACCTCGGATCGTGGACGGCGATCCGCGGCGCTGAGCTCCTCCAGACGTGGAACCTGCCGAACGTTCTGCTTTTCGCCGCATTCGTGCTCATGGTCGCACTGCTCAACCTCTTCATTACCTCTGGCTCCGCCCAGTGGGCACTCATGGCGCCCGTGGTCGTGCCGATGATGATGTACGTCGGCGTTTCCCCCGAAGTCAGCCAGATGCTGTTCCGCATCGGTGACTCCCCGTCCAACATCATCACCCCGATGTCCCCGTACTTCGCCGTCGCCCTGACGTTCCTGCAGAAGTACTACAAGAAGGCCGGCGTAGGCACCCTGATGTCCCTCGCCCTGCCCTATTCCATCGCCATGTGCGCTGGCTGGTTCCTGTTCTTCCTCGCCTGGTACTTCCTCGGCATCCCGCTCGGCCCCGGCGCGCCGATGGGTTACCAGGTGTAGTCACACCTGCACGACAAAAGGCGCTGGGATCTCCTCCCAGCGCCTTTTCGCTTGGCGACGAGCGCGTGGCTACCACACTCGCGGTGTGCCGATAACCAGACCGCCGTGGGCATTCATACGAGAACCATTGGCTTCCATGCCGACGATTTCAACCTCGACTTTGCTGCCACGCTCCGTGAACTTGTGCTCGACGTACTGTGGCTTCCCAGCCTGAATTTCCACGCTCTCGACAGATTTGCCATCCACACGGAATACAAGCGTTGCCTTTGCGGGCAGCGGGCCCGAACGGCCATTGCCCTGGTCTTGGATACCGACGACCGCACGAGACTTCATCGAAGCGGTCCTTGCACAGAGACATCTACGGCCATTTACAAGATACTCTAAGCAAGGTGACTTCGTCCCGCATTTTCCCTGGAAGTACCGAGGTGGAGGAGCTGCCCACCTGCTGGGAAAGCCCCCCCTACTTCCCAATCTCCGCCGGCGTGCAGATCGGTGCCTGACGGATGAACTCTTCGGGTGCCCCTTGCTCGCGCAAGGTGATGCCGTTGTAGCACCCGCGCTGCATGCCTCCCTGCTTAGTCCCCGCGGTGGGGAGCACGGCCCACTTGCCGTTGGAGTTTTTGAAGTAAAGGATCCAGTCCGTCTGGTTCGCGCCCGCGATGGCCCACTTGCCGTCACAGAACCTCACCGTTGTTCCCGTGAAGTGCGGCCATTCCGGCACCACTGCGTCGAATGCCTGTGGCGCGCACGAGCCCTTCGCCTCAGGCTTTTTCGCCAGCCCCGGAAGCAGGTCGCCCAGCCCCTTGGCCGGGTCAATCCCTTCCGGCAGCTTCAGCCAACCTTGCTGCAACGCGAAGTAGCCGCCGGCGCCAACAGCGGCCAGCACGCCGAGAGTGATGCCCACAATCGCGCCCGTGCTTAGCGACGACCCTTCGGCTTCCACCGAATTCGACGAAGAGCCAGTTTCAGTAGTCTGCTCGGCCTCCTCAGCAGAGGTGGTAGGGGCAACAACAGCGGACGTGGTGACGGCGGCGGCGACACTGAGAGCAAGCAACGGTTTCTTCATAGCCACCACCCTATCCCAGTAACCCCGGTCATTTCGGGGCAAATAGCGCGACTCCCCGCGCCCCAAGCGCGACTGCTGCGCCAACCCCAAAAACGTCAGCGCCCGTCAGTCCATCAACCGGAATCAACATGTCCGCTCGGCTACCCTAATACCACCATCAACCTGGCGATTTGGGCATTGCGAACAACCCGCGCTATATTTACATCTCGTTGCACAGCGCAAGCAACGCAACGATATTCCTCCATAGCTCAGTTGGCAGAGCATTCGACTGTTAATCGAAGGGTCACTGGTTCGAGCCCAGTTGGAGGAGCAAATCGCGAACACCCCGCTTCCAGGACGACTCTGGAGCGGGGTGTTTGCCGTCGGCACCAAACAGTCGTGGTTGCGCGGGAAGGTGGCCCCACAGCATTGATCGGACCTAGAGTCGCCATGGCAAGGAATATCCACAATGAAGGAGTACACCATGGCCACGACGAAGCAATGGGTCCTCGCATCCCGCCCGGAAGGCACACCGACCAGCGAGAACTTCCGGCTCGAGACAATAGAGCTGCCAGAGCTTAGCGACGGCCAGATCCTCGTCGAGAACACCCACGCCAGCGTCGACCCCTATATGCGCGGTCGAATGAACGACGTGAAGTCTTATATCCCGCCGTTCCAGATCGACGAACCGCTGACAGGCACCGCGGTCGGGACTGTCACGGAATCCCGCTCTGACGCGTTCAAGGTGGGCGACACGGTTCGTCATTTCGCGGGGTGGCGCACGCACGCAGTTGTCGACGAGGGCGAAGCGGAACGGATCGACACGAGCATCGCTCCCGCTGAGGCTTATTTGGGCATCCTCGGATTGACGGGCCTGACCGCTTATGTCGGGTTGACCGCCGTCGGCGAGATGAAGGAGGGCGACGTCGTGTTCATCTCGGGTGCGGCGGGTGCTGTGGGCTCAGCGGCTGGGCAGATCGCTAAGCACCTCGACGCGGCGAAAGTGATCGGGTCTGCGGGTTCCGCAGAGAAGATCGATTACATCACGAGTCTCGGTTTCGACGAGGCGTTCAACTACAAGGACGGCGACGTCACCGGCCAGCTCGCCAAGGCTGCACCGGAAGGCATCGACGTCTATTTCGACAACGTCGGTGGGGACCACCTCGAAGCGGCAATCGCCAACGCCAATACATTCGGCCGGATCGCAATGTGCGGGGCGATCGCGCAGTACAACGACACCGAGCCGGCGCCGGGGCCGCGCAATCTGGGACTATCCATCGGCAAATGCCTCACGCTGCGCGGCTTCGTGGTGGGCCAGTATTCTCACCTGGCCAAAGAATTTCAGGAGAAGATCGCGCCGCTCGTCGTCGATGGCTCCATCAGCTATGAAACGACGGTGCGCGAGAGCATCGAGAAGATGCCGGATGCGTTCCTCGAGCTTTTCGAGGGCGGCAATACCGGCAAGATGATCATCAAACTCTAACGAGGTAGTTGTGTGTGGGGCCAGCGGGGCTCGAACCCGCGACCAACGGATTATGAGTCCGCGGCTCTAACCGACTGAGCTATAGCCCCTCGCTGCGCCTGAACTACAGTGCACACGAATGTCGTGGGCACGGTGGTTCAGGCGCGTCGTCAAAGTATAACTTCAGGGCGCGGGCGGCTAACAATCTCCCTACGTCACCTCGGCGAGGCGGGTTCGCTACAGTGAAAAGGTACTGGCACGGAGCTCGACAAGGAGGCTTAAACACCATGGGACGTTTGACCCAGCTGGCGATTGGAGCCGCTGCCGGATATGTCATGGGCTCGAAGGCTGGGCGCAAGCGCTACCACCAGATCGTGGACACCACGCAGAAGGTGGTCAATTCGCCGCTGACGCGGCAGATAGTGCGCTCGGCACGCAAGACGGTCGCGAACCAGCTCGACCCGGACCCGCGTATGCGCGAGGTCAAGGACCTGCGCCGGGGCCGCGGTAAAAAGGGCGGCGAGATCGACACGATCTACGAGCCCGACGAGGATTAAAGACGCAGGCTAAAGCAGACCGGCGACGATGCCGTCGAGGATATCCTTCTCACTGATCACGAAGGATGTCACGGCACCGCCGGTCTCTTTCTCGATGGCAATCATCAGTTGCTCGACGACGGTGGCGCCGGAGCCGATGACATCGGCACGCCCGGCGTGCATGACGGGGTCCTCGAGGCGCTGCGCGGCGGTTTGAGCGCGCAGCTTCGCAGTGACTTCGCGCATCTCGTCGAAGGTGATCTCCGAGCAGTGGATGGCTTCGGGGTCATACGCATCGAGTCCCTGGGCGAGGGCGCTCAGCGTCGTGAAGGTGCCAGCGCAGCCGACGAAGGTCGCGGCACGGTTGAGGGGGACGGAGGTGCGGGCGTCGTCGATAAGCGAATCGATGTACTCACGCGCGGCCGCTGTCTCGTGCTCGGTGGGCGGATCGGTGCGCATGAAGCGCTCGGTGACGCGGACGCAGCCCATCTGAGTGGAATGGGCGCCGAGGATCTCGGAACCGCCGGTGCCGACGATGAACTCGGTGGAACCGCCGCCTAGGTCGATGACGCAGAAGGGGGCGCGCGCATCGTCGAGGTCGGTGGTGGCGCCGCGGAAAGACAGCGCGGCTTCCTCCTCGCCTGAGATGACCTCGGCGACGGCGCCGGGCTGGATGCGGCCGAGGAGCTCGCGGGTCATGTCGAAGAACTCATCGCGGTTCTCAGCGTCGCGGGTAGCAGAAGTCGCGACCATGCGGACGGCCTCGACCCCCTCGTCCGACATCCGCTCGACATAAGTTTCCAGCGCGTCGCGGGTGCGGGCGATCGCGTCCGGGTTGAAACGCCCGGTAGCGTCGACGCCTTCGCCGAGACGCACGATGGTCATCTCACGGCAGATCTCGCCGGCGGAAGAATCGTGGATGAGCAGGCGAATGGAGTTCGTGCCGCAGTCGACGGCAGCGACGCGGGTCATGCCAGCCCCTCCCCTGCTTGATCGAGGGTGATGCCGAGATCGGAAAGCGTCGGCCAGTCGGCGGGAATCGCGGTGCCGCGCAGGTCGCCGTGCTCAGCGGCCAGCGCGACAGCTTCGGTGCCGAGGCGCACACGCCCCGGGCCTTCAGCGAGCGCGTACGCGATCAGGACGTGAAGGCACTTCACACGGTCGGGCATGCCCCCACCAGAGAAATCAGTGCCCAAATCCTCGATGGAATTGCGCTTGTCCAGATAGTAGCGGTGCGCGGCCTCATAATCGGCCTTCAGCTCAGGATCAGTGCCCAGCCGAGCTTCCATCCACTTCATCACCTGCGCGACCTCGAGGCGGGACGCTTCCGCGGTGAGGCGAGGATCGGTGAGGTAATAGAGGGTGGGGAACGGAGTGCCTTCGTCAAGCTTGGGCGTTGTTGTGACGACCGCGGGTTGCGCGTCTGGCGTCGTGTACGCGATCTCGAGCACGCCGCGCGGGGTGCGGCCGAGTTGCTTTTCGACGACCGCGAGCTGTTCCTCAGTTGGTGTTTCCATGGCGCTCATTGTCGCACATGCGCCCGGTGGCTGACTTTCACCAACAGATGTGCTCGTATAGCCAGGTCCGAACCTGATCGGTGTCAAACCTGTCGATAGCAACTGCCTCGACAAAATCCGCCACCTCAGAACCCGGGATGTCTTTCAAGTGCAGTCCTTCTAGAGATACATAGGTCGCGGTACATACCCATGCAGTACGCTTGTTGCCGTCAGAAAATGCGTGGGCCTTCACCAGCCCTGTAAGAAGTACTGCTGCCTGCTCAACCGTAGACGGATTCAAGAGGCGCCCTCCGAAAGTGTGCAGCGGAGCTGCAAGAGCAGCCTCTAACTTCCCGCGGTCTAAAACATTGAAATCATCTTCAATGAGACGCGCATTAAGGGCCACCACTCCGTCCGGATCGAGACAAAAATGGTTCATCAACGGTCAGCTAATAGCTCTATAGCTTCAGCCCAACGTTGGATATTGTGGGCGAAACCGGACTGCAGATCTGCTCCTGCCCAGGTATTAACGGCCTCTACAGGTCGAACCGGCACGGGAGAACCAGAAGCTTCTTGCTGCCTATAAAAGCGCATCATCGTTTCTTGAGAGATCGTTTGGCTAGAGTACTCGTGCACATCGAGCTCACCGCGAGCTTCTAACCAAGGCAGCTCGCCATGAGTCTTATCGATCAAGTCTTGCTTAGTCCATTTACCGTAGAACTCGATCACCGATCTCACGGTGCCCCACTGCTCCGTTGTTAAGACAGACGCATTAGCCTTAGCCAGCTCAGTCGAGGTACGTGCTTCCCGGTGCTTATTTTCCCGATAGAGATCAGGAGAAACCGGCCCATCAACCCACGCCTGAAAATCTTCATCTACTAAGCGCTTGCCGAACCAAGCGAGGTGCCATGCCTCCGCGTAATAGGTAAGTTTTTGCAGCCGCCAGGAGTCGACCCAGCCGAGTTCGTCATATACGGCTTGTGCGACGTCGAGTACCGAAGGCATTGTCCCTCCCTTGGCGTGCTTTCTAATGGTTGAATACCTTTAAATAGAAAGACTAACAGCCCTGGTAACCCATAGGGGTAGTGCAAAGCGCTTTCACCTCGCTGCCCTATCCGCGAGCACACTGTACTTACGGCTGCTCAGGTGCCTCCGCAGGAGGATCAACAGGCTGCCCAGCCGACTCTGGCGCAGGCTGATCGCCCGGTGCTAGTGCAGGCTGATCGGCAGGCTCCGCCGGCTTGGCCTCGTCCTTCTCGTCCTCATTGGGCACCTCCCGCAGGGAGTTCCAGAGGACCTCGTTCCACGGCGCGTCCGCGTCTGGGTCCTCGGCGTGCTCGCTGGTGATCGTGGTGCCTTCCATGCGGGGATCGATGATGCGCCAGGCGGTCTCACCGGGCTCGGTCATGCCGAGGCGGCGGCGCGCTTCCTGCTTGGCGTAGTCCTCGTCGCTGTAGCGCTCCAAGTCCTCCTCGAGCTGCGCCTTCTCGTCCTCTTTTGCGGAGATGGACTCGTTGAGGCGGGCGATTTCAGCTCTGCCTGCGTAGTAATTGCGCAACGGAACCGCAATGGCGATGAGAACGACGAGGACGACGGTGATGAGCACCGCGACGCCCACGATGTCGCCTTTGAGCACGTCCGTGCGCGGGCGCTTCCGCTTCTTCGCGGCGCGCTCGGCGTCGCGGCTAGCCACAGGCACCGTCGTCGGTCGACGACGTGAACCCCCAGCACCTCCGGACATGCCGGTGCGCTGGGGGTTGGAGTCGCTGCGACGCGCGCCGCGTGCGGATGATGTGGCCATAGTGACTGTGTAGTCTACGTGGCCCCGCTACCCGCGTGCGGAAGGCGCGCTACTTGTCGAAGCGCGGGAAGGCATCGCGGCCGGCGTAGACCGCTGCCGGGCCGAGTTCCTCCTCGATGCGGATGAGACGGTTGTACTTGGCTACGCGCTCGGAGCGTGCCGGCGCGCCCGTCTTGATCTGGCCGCAGGACAGAGCCACTGCCAGGTCCGCGATGGTGGTGTCCTCGGTCTCGCCGGAGCGGTGGGACATCATGGTGCGGTAGCCATTGCGGTGCGCGAGCTCGACAGCATCGAAGGTCTCGGTCAGGGTGCCGATCTGGTTGACCTTGACCAGCAGGGCATTCGCTGCCTTCTCCTCGATGCCGCGGGCGAGGCGCTCCGGGTTGGTGACGAAGAAGTCGTCGCCGACGATCTGCACCTTGTCGCCGATCTCGGCGGTGAGCTTGGTGTAGCCTTCCCAGTCGTTCTCGTCCAGCGGGTCCTCGATGGACACGATCGGGTAGTTCTCGACGAGGTCGGCGTAGACCTTTGCCATGTCCTCGGCGGAGTGCTGGCCGCCCTCGAAGTTGTAGGAGCCGTTCTCGAAGAACTCGGAGGATGCGACGTCCAGCGCCAGAGCAATGTCGGTGCCCGGCTTGTAGCCAGCCTTCTCGATCGCCTCGACGATCAGGTCGAGCGCTGCCTTCGTGGAGTCGACGGACGGGGCGAAGCCGCCCTCGTCGCCAAGACCCGTGGACAGTCCCTTGTCCTTGATGACGGACTTGAGCGCGTGGTAGACCTCCGTGCCCTGGCGCAGTGCCTCGGTAAAGGTCTCTGCGCCAATCGGAGCGATCATGAACTCCTGGACATCCACACCGGAGTCAGCGTGCGCGCCGCCGTTGAGGATGTTCATCATCGGCACCGGCAGAACATGAGCGTTCGGGCCGCCGATGTAGCGGTAGAGCGGCAGACCAGCGGAATCAGCGGCAGCCTTCGCGGCAGCCATGGACACGCCGAGGATGGCGTTGGCGCCGAGGTTCTTCTTATTGTCGGAGCCGTCGACCTCGATCATGGTGGCGTCCAGCACGCGCTGATCGTCAGCCTCGATGCCGGCGATCGCGTCGGCGATGGTCTCGTTGACGTTGCGTACGGCGTTGCGCACGCCTTTGCCTTGGTAGCGATCATCGCCGTCGCGCAGCTCGTGCGCCTCGTGCTCGCCGGTGGACGCACCGGACGGAACGGCGGCCAGGCCGTGGGAGCCGTCGTCGAGGAAGACCTCGACCTCGACGGTCGGGTTACCGCGGGAATCCAGGATTTCACGGGCGTACGTCAACATGATGTCAGCCACTGACATTCTCCTTGCATCGAAGTTGGCTTTTCCTCCTCCAATTGTTCCAGAAAACCTCCCTGCCGGTCAGGGGTTCCACGGCCCGCTTCGCCAACCATGACCCTAAGCACCATGCGCACCACCTTCCCCATGCGTAACACTCTGCTATGCTTTTGGCCGTTCAACCGTCCAGCCCCATCCCCGCCATGAAAGGATCCACCATGCGCTTTACCCCCGCCAAGATCGCCGCAGCCGCCGCTGCCGTGACTGTGTCCGCTGGCCTGCTTACCGCCGCGCCGGCCCAGTCCCAGACCGCGAACATGGAGACCCTGATGAAGGTCGCCGCCCAGGCCGACTCCATTTCCTGCCCCGACCTGAAGAAGCAGCTGGACAAGACCGGCCGCGTCAACGCCAACACCACTCGCGCCGACCTGGTGAACATGGCTAACGCCGAACTCGCCTCCAAGCCGGCACTGCGCGCCGCTGCCGGCGGCACCATCAACAAGGTCGCCGACCGCGCCGTCGCCTGCGGCCTGGTCAAGACCCACAACAGCGGCGGCAACCGCGCCCCTGCCCCGGCACCCGCCCCGGACAACCGCAAGCCCGCACCGGCACGCCCGGCAGCTCCGGCACCGGCCCCCGCACCGGCACGCCCGGCTAACCCGGTCGACCAGATCGTCCAGCAGGTGAACCAGGCCATCGGCAACCCGGCCCAGATGTCCTCCGACGCCCAGGCGCAGATCATGAACCAGATCAACGCCTACCGCGCGCAGGTCAACGCTGCTCTGCCGGCCGGCTCGAGCATCTAGGCCCAGCCAAAAAGCTCGAATACCGAATTCGCTCCCCACCGGTCGAACCAAAAATGGTTACGAATGGCGGGGAGCTTTTCCATGCCCGCTCAGGGTCAGTATCTGCACCCGAAGACGCTTAAGCTTCTTCCGGCCAATCTCCGACAACGGCCCTCACGTCGCTCACGCAATGACGGGTCACCCCGCCAGACGCGCCCGGAAGAGCATTCTCATGCTTCGACTCCAGAAGTCTCCGCGCCCTATCAAGCGATTTATCACCCGAAAGACCCGGAAAACTGAACGACCAGGCAACAATTTGCTCGTGCAGATCAGCAAGGTAGTCCACCTCGACGCCGTCTTCAATAAACGAATCGAGGATGGAATCGAGCACGCCTTCCAAAGACTCCTCGGTCTCCCCTGCCCGCACGTACTGCTTCTCAATAATCGCCGTAGCCATCTCTCGCCCTCGTTTTATCCTTAACGCGACCTAGCTTCGAGATTACTGCCCTCAGCGCCCCCTACCGGTGCGCCGGCTGCCCGACGGCATAATTCGCGGCCGCGTCACGGACCCGAATCACATAGTCATTCGACTGGTTGTACCCGAGGATCGCGTCCTGCCAGTCTTCCGGTTCCGATAGATCCCGCCCGCCAGCGCACAACAGGTTCGCCGCACCGAGCGCCGCATCGTCGATCTGCTGCGGGTCGGCGTACCCGTCGCCGTTGGCGTCGCGCCCGTACCGCGACCAAGATTCGGGAATGAACTGCATCGGTCCCACAGCACGGTCGAATTCCGCATCATCATCGAATTCTCCACCGTCCGTGTCGGGCACATGCGCGAAGCCATCGCCGTTCAACGCCGGCCCGATGATCGGCGGAAAGGCACGGCCGTTCTCATCCAGCCGCGCACCTGCAGCGATTTTGCCGCTGTACGTTCCATGGCGCGTTTCCACCCAGCCCACGCCGGCAAGCGTGTTCCAGTGCAGGTTGCAATCCGGCCACGCCTCGCGCGCGATCAGTTCTGCATTGCCGTAGGCACGCACCGCCTGCGGGGCAATTTCGATTCCCTCCGCGATCGGCGCTGCCCACTCCTCAAGCAAGTCAGACGTCCGGCCCGGCCCGTGCACATCAATGTCCGGCGGACTCACCGCGGCAGCCGGCGGAACATCTGCGGGAACCGGCACGCGCTTTTTCGTACTCAGAGGCGTGTCGAGAACGCTGAAAAGCCACATCAGCAGCGAGATGATCAGCACGATTGCCATTACTACGGCCAGCATCGCCCCGCAACCGCAGCCCGCGCCATCGCGCGGGCGTCCGGAGGTTTTACGAGACGTAGTCACGGTCGCTCACTCTACCGCGCTCGCCTTCGCCCCCAGTTAGTCGGCCGACTTTTTCCATTCAAGTCACAATTTTCACTTCAGTCACTGTAGTATCAACGTTCGTCTGGAAAAACAGATACACAACCACCAGCCTCACTTTCCCGAAAGGACTTCCCCACCATGCGTTTCCGCACCGCCGCCATCGCCGCAACCGTCGCTGCCGTTGCCACCACCGGCGTCATCAACGGCAACCAGGCCGACGCCCAGAACAACACCCTCGAACTCGTCCGCGCGCTCAACGGCGGCATCGCCACCATGGACTGCAACTCCGTGGGCACCTTGCTCCGCGGCGCCAAGCTTGTCGACGACACCACCACCCGCTCCCAGCTCACCTCCAAGCTGAACAAGCAGTTCGGCGCCGATGCCTCCCTCACGCTCATCGCCGCCCCCACCATCAACGCAGTCGGCGACCGCGCCCTTGCCTGCGGCGTCGTCAAAGCCGACCCCGCCACCCCGCAAAACCAGGCCGTCGAGATCGCCTCGCAGCTCTCCTCCCAGGCCGGCCTGCCGGAGCTGCGCAACGTGCTGCCGGCGCTGTCTTCTCAGGGCTGAACCCGTACACCGCCCATTATGGGACGCGTGCGCCAATAGGAGCCTGGGTTCTCATCACCTAAAAAGCCCCTTAGATCGACTACATTGATCACCGATTTAATGCCGTTTGCTGCAGCAGCTTGGTGCCGTTGCAGCATCCTTGCTGGCCGAAGTCATTCACACCGACCACATGAACGAAGGTCCCCACAGACAATTGAATCGAAAATCATGTCGACTTGACCCGCAGAGTTACTCCCTTGCGCAACTCAGATAAGTTGGCCGACCCGATGCCCAAATAGAAAGCACAACGAAGCGGGGGCAATCTCTCCGGAAGCACCTTATCGCCAAAGACACAGTCCTGATCGGAATCAGATAAAAACCCTTTAGGATGCTTTGAGTTGCATACTCCGAAGATATTGCATGGCGCCTTCACACTCTCACTCGTGCGAGCAACCTGGTCGCGTGCTGGACTCACGGTTCAAGGATCTGCCGCACCAAATATGCATCCGACTTTCGCTCCAACTCATTACGCCGGATCCACGATAAAACCGCAGCAACTGCGAACCAAACTATCAGCGCGTAAAGCGCAGGACGGTCTAAGTTGCCAGGTGAGCCTGGTACAAAGATCAATGCCAGAAAAATCAACCCGATTACAACACCGCTTACACCAACTAGCACTAGACGAGGTCGCCTCGGGGTAGACGTACTCTGCCCCAAAACAGGCGAACCTCTACCAATTTTGACCACTGAGGCGCACGTATATAAATACGAAATCGTGATTCCTACGCTCGCCATATCAACCACCCACGAAAGTGCTGCCCTGCCAAACCACGGGGTGATGAGACATACAGACATCACGGCGAAGACCGCCTTCCGCGGTACGCCCGTCTTAACTTCAAGCTCAGTCAGCCGGGTAGGCAAAGCGCCTAGCTTTCCCATAGTCAGGAGCACTCGACTCGCGGCGGTATAGAAACCATTTAGACCGGTTACAACGCCCGCAAACACGGCAAGCAGCATTGCTAACGTACCAAGGGAGCCAAGCCTCAACGACACAATGTCTGCAATTGCCCACGATGATTGGGAAAAAGCCTGCAAATCAGAGCCGACCAGCAACGCGGTCGCAAGCACCATCAGAACATAAATGAGTGTAGCGCCACATACTCCCCACAGAAGCAACCCAGTTGCCTTCCTAGGTGAGAAGGAAAACTCACCTGCGAGCTGCGGAATTGTATCGAAACCCACATAAGCCCAAGGAACGATGGCAACTATAGAAGCCATAGCTACAAGTGGCCCCGTTCCTGTTGGCAACAGCTGGAGATCGGAATACTTCCCACCGCCAACAACGCAAATTGCCCCAAGCGTTAGAAAAGCGACCGCAAAGAACATTACGATTACAGTTACGAGTTGAAAACGACCCGACCACTGCTTGCGACTTCCCGAGAGAAACGCAAAACCAACAAGGAAAAAAGAGGCTATTAAAACTTCAGAAAGGTAAATGTCCCAACCAGCTACCGAATAAAGTCGTCCTCGCATGGAAAAGTCCGGTGCCACGTTGCGAAACATCAAGGTAACGGCCGATGCATTGAGCGCAACAATTGACGTGTATCCGAGAGCCAACGACCAGCCCGCTACTACAGCATGTTTCCGCCCAAATGCGGCAAGTGCGTACGCTACCGCCCCTCCTGCGACAGGGAAACGGTTAATTGCGGCACCGTAGCTGAGTCCTACTAGTGTCACCATCGTAGCGCCCAGCGCGAACCCCAGAAGCGATCCAAGCAACCCACCCGATTGCAGCCAGTCAAACGGTAAGACAAAAGCTCCCCACCCAATAGCTGCACCAACAGCCATTGAGAACACCCAACTTGGGCGATATCCAATGCCACTAGTCATGCTTATACCTACCCACGAAACAGCCTGCCACTAACGTTGCCTACCCTCCGATTGATTCCGAATAATATTTGACGATTTGCTGAACCACAGGCCTCGGATCCCCGAACGCTGGAAATAAATGCTGACTGAGAGCGGGCGCGGTGTTCATCTCAATCACTTTTCCGCCTGCCGCTGTGAAGTCCTCGGTCAGAAAATCTACAGCAGCCACTTCCAACCCCGGTACCGCACGCACTGCGCGCACCGCGTTTTTTAAGATTGTGGGATTGAGTCGATCAAGCACCTCGACCGTCACGCTTCCAAGCTTGAATAGGTGAAACGGGTTGAGGATTACCACTTCCCCGTCTTTGGGCGTACTAGTCAAATTTAACCCGTAATGAGCCAGAAATTCTTCATCCGGAATGGGGCGCGCTCGGTCATACCAAGCATTAGCTGACCTGTGATTGGCAACGCCCTCGATCAGTTGTGCAATCTCTGTAGTTCCATCACCAACTACAAACGGCTGCACCCTTAAGATTGCGCTTACCACCTCTTGCC
Organism: Corynebacterium sp. 20-84; assembly: GCF_053479455.1. Lineage (NCBI taxonomy): Bacteria > Bacillati > Actinomycetota > Actinomycetes > Mycobacteriales > Corynebacteriaceae > Corynebacterium > Corynebacterium sp. 20-84. The sequence continues at coordinate 204,215 of NZ_JBRBCB010000002.1, read as the reverse complement.
CTACTACGTAACAACGAACCTCAATACCAGGAACCTGTTCTTCCACAACAATTTTGCGACCAGGTTTACGTATCGATTTGGCGCGATTCCAAGCTTCCCGGAATGTGACGCCATCGGTGACTCCAACAGTTACGCCTGCCGACCCTCCAGCATTAGAAGGTTTAACGACCACGCTCGAACCTAAGGCCGGACGAATCGCATCGGCCAACTCTAGAGCGTCTTCATCGAAAGACATTCCTCTAGGAACCGGAACACCCTTTAGCTCTAAAAGCCGGCGGGTGAGGTCCTTTTCCTTACAGATCATCTCGGTGGAGGCAGGGTGACGCCAAACTTTCCCTTGTTGCCGCTTCAGCTCCGTTGTACCGTCGGGTGATACAAGCCTCAAAGGTGGAGTACCGGGCGTTTTCTCAACAGCCCATCCTGCTTTACGAAACCCTCTCGTAAGTCTCCTTGCTGGATCCTCCACCGAGTCAAGGCGATTGATTCTTCGAATATCCAGATCGAGCTCTACTACCGCCTGTTTAACCGAGTTTAAATAGTCGAAACTCGAGCTTTCCATACTGTCCATTTCCTGTTTCTACAGTTAAAATTAACAACTAGAGACCCTGAAGGCACCTTAGATCCTTATCAAGGGTAGCCGAAGGTCTAGTATCAAGAAGCGAGATACCGCAAACTTCGTGGCCCCCTGGCTTCCAAACGGGTGCTAGCTGTTACAGGACGCCGACCTCTCGCCACGACCACGACATTCCGATATCCCTAACGCCTCCGAGTAAATCGTTGCAAGGGCAGACAACATCTACAACGAGTCACACTCCACGCCGGACCCGCTTCCCAAACTCCCCTACCGCGGGGCACTTCTCGCTCAACTATGATTGCCGAGCTCGAACAATCCAAAATGAGTTCAAAAAGTTGCGCCACAAAAGGTCCGGGCCGCCGTGACAATCGCCTGCCCTCTCCTACAGCTTGATCCTACGGAACGCGCACGCCCGAAAGCTTCCCATGTTTGGCCAATTGGAAAACCAACCTTTAGCCTAACCCCCTACTGTTCAAGCTTAGCCAGTTTGAAGTACCGGCTATAGAACTTGAAGGGCACCATCTGCATTCGACGGTAATAAGCCAAAACCTGAATACGGTGCTCGCGCCCCGCTTCTAGTCCTTCAAAGCGAGCTTCCCCAGAACGGCCGGATGCAACTTTGTCAAGGATCTTTCCATCACGCAAGAGCAGGAACTCGTAACTTAAAGGCCCTCTAACGTTTCCATACGCAGATACAAAGACATCTACGCTGCCTGGCCCAGTGGATAGATTCACTCGGAATGTCGGCTGGGATTCTCCAACGGCGACTTGTGCGAAATTGGGTAGTGCTAGCTCTAAACTTTCCCGCATCGATTTTGGAGGCTCAACCACGACAGCGTCGTGTCCACCGAACTCACCCAAGCTTTCTTCGATAGAACGTAGTTTTCCCAAGATCGTGAAAGGATTTAATCTCTTTCCTTCGATCTCCTGAAGCAGCTTTACCTGACTATTATAGGGAAACAGGGAGTGGCTATCCTGCAATTTCACCAGGATCTCCTTGATCAGGTTCAACGACTTGAACCGCGCGTCGAAAACGCTAGCACCGGGTTGTCCAGAACGTGCTTTGAGCTTAGCCTGAAACTCGCTCTGAACTTCGAAAAACTCGTCCAGACCAACCCCACTGTCCTTGACGGACCATGTACGTTTTGAAGTCGGAATAAAGCGTGGCGTAGTTGGCCAAGCTCCAGAATCAAATTCAAGGGTTGTCAAATCAGGGGAGGTACGCTCAATCAGATCGAAAGCGACTGTGTTGTCGTACCGCTCGCTTTCGCACAACAAAGATGCTGCCTGTACAAACTCGGGTTGACTAAGCGGAAATACGGGAATCTGCCCGAGCGCCATCGAAGCTCTCACATGACCGAAGTGGCTCCTGTTTCTAAAGATCGAGTAGCGACGGTGCAGAGCTTCGGTAATGGTTTCACCGCCAAGCCGCCCAAGAAGCCCTCGGACCTCCGCTTTAGCCGCGTCCGAGTAAAACGTAGATAGTGGCCTGTCATCGTATAGCTCTTGACATAAGAGGTCGACATCATTTTCGAAACTGGAAGACGTGTCTTCGAAACCGGGATAGGACCGCAAAGAGCGAACAGCCTGAAAACCGCGAAATGTTTCGCCCGCTGCCCCTCTCACCTCAATGTTAGTGCCGATCTGACCGTCAATAAACTTCGAAGCCCGAAACCGGAAATTTTTATGTGATCGATACGATTGCCAAAACTCCAATGAGTGCTCGAAATCAAGCCAGATCCGGTTTGAATCCATCGGATCCGACCACTTCAGCCCATAAGCCTCCCGAATGGTATTCGAAACGTGGAGGTCGCGGTAGAGTCCTGGCCGCGCGCCAGCCGGAGTCCAGGTAGCAGGATTAACTGTCGTGACCGAGAAGAAGTCTGTCACGCCTGCGGCATCCATCAACGCCATGGCCATTCTTGAATCTCGGCCACCCGAGAGGTTGATGCGTCGTTGGTCAACGGGCATTTCGACTGCCCGTCTCAACTGAGCTACTGCCTTTTTGATCCCTTTTTCTAGCAAAGCATCATAAGACAAACTCCTGCTCTCGAACATTCCGAAGTCAGCTATTTCCCATTTCCCATTCGAAATCACGATCTCTTGGCCCGGCAAAAGCGCACGCGTTTCCTGCTCAAATGTAGAGTCAGACTGCATTGTGATTCCCCACGCATGATCTGTGCCTAGAACTGCGGCCACCTGCCCTGCGTTTGGCTCGTTCTCGTCACCCATTTTCTTTGCCTGATTACATAGAGCTCGGAACGAGTTGGAAATGATAAGCGCTGGTTCATGGCTTCCTCCCGAAATTACCTGCCGGTAAAAAACCAGTTGGTAACCGAACGGGTCACTTGCGACACGATAATCATCGCTTTCCTCTCCCGCGGCAAAAACCCCCAGCCATTCACCGGAAGAGTCCCTCGCCTCCAACAGGCTGACTGGTTCGGCGTTGCGCACGCGCCCATCCGCAACAATTGCACGCTCTCCCGAAATGAAGAGCCCATCCAAGTAACGGGAATTAAACCGGTGATCTGCGGCAACAGAAGAGGTGTTGCCAGCTTCGACTCCATAGAAGATGTATGTAATCTCTCGTGCCACAACAACATCCTACCCATTTCGCCGAAGACCAGATCAAAGTCTCCACCACCAACCATGGGGCAGTTAGCCCGTTCAGGGCCAAAGTTCTGGTGACACCTCAGCGGTTGCGGGCAGTGTCCTAGCCCGCAACCGCCCTCCACTGCGACGTCGACGTAGGCCTTCACCAAGTTTTCGCGTTCCTCCTCGCGATCCCCATCGCGTGAAGTTGTCTCGGTCAGGACGAACAACCATACGCAAGCTGCTAAGCTTAGAAAGTCGCTGTATAAAATACTGGAGGGATCACAGAATGAACCGCATTGCTTTTATCGGCCTTGGCTACATTGGCCTCCCCACTGCTGTTGCGATGGCTCAAAGCGGTTCCGAAGTAGTGGGCATAGATGTCTCGCGCGAGAAAATCGAGCAGATCAATAACGGTCGGTCCCCCATTGTCGAAGACGGCTTAGAACAAGCACTCAGGGAAGTACTATCTAAGGGCGTTTTCGAGGCAACTGCCGAGCCGCCCACTGCAGACGCATTCGTGGTAGCGGTTCCCACACCTTTCCAAAGCAATCACGAAGTGGACATGTCGTTCATCCTTTCGGCGGCAGAATCGATCGCCCCCAAACTGCAGCCCGGTAATCTAGTGATTCTAGAATCCACCTCTCCTCCCGGCACAACTCGCAAGATGGCTGAGCATGTCATGAAGCTGCGACCAGATCTGCAGGTAGACAACGACACCGACCCCTCCGATCCGACTAAGACAATCTATTTCGCGCACTGCCCCGAAAGAATCCTCCCAGGCAATGCATTGGAAGAACTCCGCACAAACGACCGCATTATCGGAGGAATGAGCAAGCAAGCTACTACGCTTGCCACTGAGGTATACAGGACGTTCTGCGAGGGAGAGTTACTTGCTACCAACGATGTGACTGCAGAAATGGCAAAGCTCACGGAGAACTCTTTCCGCGATGTCAATATTGCTTTCGCTAATGAGCTATCTGTCATCTGTGACGGACTCGGGATTAATGTTTGGGAGCTCATTAACCTCGCAAACCACCATCCCCGCGTGAACATTCTGGAACCCGGCCCCGGAGTGGGCGGTCACTGCATCGCAGTTGACCCCTGGTTCATCGTTTCCGCTGATCGAGAGAACTCCACGCTCATTCGTACGGCCAGAGAAGTAAACGACAGCAAGCCCGAGTGGGTTCTTAAAAAAGTAAAAGAATCTGTCACCCTAAATGACACCAAGATCGGAGTCTTGGGCCTCGCATTCAAAGCTGACATTGATGATCTTCGTGAATCACCCTCCCTTAAGATCGCCCGCGAGATCGTGGAGAGCTTCCCGAACAACCAAGTACTCATTGTTGAACCGAATATCGAGCAGCTACCCCAAGAATTAGCTAACTTTGACAATGTCTTGCTGACACCTCTTGATGAAGTACTTCAAGAATGCGAGACAATCGCACTACTGGTCGACCATTCCGAGTTCAAGGCAATTCCATCTGAAAAGGTCACGTCGAAGCATTTGATCGACTCGAAAGGGATCTGGACAGGCAAGCAAGCCGGCTAGCTTAGGAGCTCTTCATGGATAAGAACAAACTCGTTTACCGGACGCTTTTGGCCCTTCTCGTGGTCTCTTTACTTAGTGCCGCTCTTTTATTTGCGCTGGGGTTCCTAAGGGCAGGTGGCGCAGTGGCGACCGTGTCTATTGCGTTCTTTCCGTTTCTCGGGCACCTCAGAATGCGCGAGGCATTGGCCGCGGTACGTCGCCTGCCCCGTTCAGTCGCCTCCGAGCCAACACCCCATTTCCAGGAGAAGCTGACAGCCATCGAACTCAACACCTCTGAAATGATCGACGAGATCTCAAAGTTGAACACCAAGAAGGAAACTGAGATTGGAAATAGCGATCTTGTTGGATTGGTAAGTGAGATTCGACGGGAGTCGCGCTTGGCCCGCATTGCGGCAGCTAAAATCAACGGAGCCCTCTAGTGGCAAGCACGTTATTAAGCCTGAGCAATGCTGGTCCAGCCTTGGCCGCGGCAGTAACTTCCCGACACGAATCGGTGCGAAGGTCCGCGGCGTCTCTCCAGGACCTCCTTTCACAAGTCGGTCCAAAGATTCAACTTGACAGAACCAGTTCTGAGCCAAATGAGTTAGGCACGACGTGTGACCTAATCAATTTATCTCAAACCCTTAAAACCTGCACTAAGGAACCTGGCGAGAGAGCTCTGTTAGATCAGATTCAGCGAGATCTAGCAGCTTGGCTTCCGCAACACTTCATGGAACATCCCGGAGACCGTGTTCCATTCTCTGATTTTATACAGAGCGCAAGCGCTGGCTCATTCCCTTGGCAAGAAGCCCGACCTCCCGCTCAAGCTCTCGCACTCCTCTACAACTTCTCCCCTTTCCAAGACACGGGTGCCACCGTTGCTTCGAAACGCCTGCGGGACTTCAACATGACATTTGATGTTGTAGCCTGCTCTTTCCTTCACAAGAAAAAACAGGACTCAACAATCGAGCGTATTGCCGAGCCGTACGTCTCGTCCAAGTATTTCCTTCCGCTTCCTGCGTCTTGGGCCTCGTGGGAACCTTTCAAAGCGTATGCTGTACGCGCCTCTCGTGTGGCCGGCGAAATGCATGCTTTGTCTAATTACAAAATGGTTTACTCCCGCGCGATGTGGGCTCCCTCTATTTATGCAGGTTTTTTGTTTAAACAGGCCCACCCCGAGGTCGAATGGGTTGCAGAGTTTTCAGATCCTCTTTCACTCGACGTGGAAGGGTTGCCGCGCGGCACCGTGGTACCTTCCGACTCAACAAGTGCTCAGATGATTGATTCGGTAACGCGGTCGTATCCCGATCTCAATAACCTAGAATTCACTGTTTTTTCGCTGGCTGAGTACCTTGCCTACACCTTCGCGGATCGAATCATCTTCACAAACTCGAATCAGAAGCTGACCATGCTCAACCACCTTGAGTCAGAAAGCCTCCGGGCGCGCGTCGAACGGGTGGGAGAGGTTAGTAACCATCCCACTCTGCCCCGGTGCTATTACGGCATGGAGAACCCTAACTTCGTCCCGGACCCGCAAAAACTAAATCTGGGGTACTTTGGAGAGTTCTATTCGTCTCGATCAATCCGAGAGGTCACTTCCGCAATCCGTACTCTTCCGGATCGACTTTCCGAAAAGGTTCATCTTCACGTATTCACAAACTATATCCCTACATCCGAAGGGAATCGTCGACCTCGGAACTTTTCAAAGAGACAATACGATGAACTAGTAAAACGAGCCTATGACGGGGTAGGTGCCCAAGGGATCGAAGATCGGGTTACTTTTAATGCTTCATTGCCTTACCTCAAGTTTCTTGCCACAACCGATACCCTCGATTACTTAATTGTGAATGATGCTGTGTCCGGTGAGCACCACAGCATCAACCCGTACCTTCCTTCCAAATGGAGTGACTATGCCGGTTCTCGCGCTCACACATGGGCGTTCGTGGAACAAGGCTCCATTCTGTCTAGTAAGCCGGCAACTGTGAAGACTCCTGTTGGAGATGCGCATCAGGCTCGTTCTACCCTCTGGGACTTGGTTTTAGACAAGTTTCCCGAGCTGGCCAAGGAGGTATGATTCCATGCGAGTGCCTTCCGGAAATGTGGCGGAATTGTTGGAACGAATGGGAAGAGCATCCACTCCCCCGGTGCCCGCTGCGAAGAGCGGTATCACACTGGCAGAGCTTCTCAACGTAGAGTGCGCTGTCGGGGATGAACCGAAGATCCTTTTCGTTGGCAGCAAACAACTCTTCTCAGCACTTATTCAAGCTGGGTTCCCGGTAGTCTGGGCCGTCCCAGGCGCTGCAGTTACTCAAGCGCAACCGCGGACTATCCACACGATGATTATTGAGAACGCTGCCTTCGATGAAGGGCCATGGCTAAACGCCGATTCGGGAGGAAAAAGACCTCTCGCGCAAGAGATTTTCGACGCGGGACGCCTACTTCGCGCTCGCGGAGCGCTGGTGTTCTATCTGCCAACGTTCAAACGCCCTATCGGGATCGATGAAGCCTTCATTAAGTCCACCGCCACAGTCGATCTTGCAAAAATTCCAGCCGAAGACCTTGAAGAAGGTGCATCCCAATCCAGTCTCTGGAGTTTTTTGGTTGGTTTCTTAGATAGGACGAGGGAGAATACACGATGACTGATGATCGTCTCCGACTACTTTTTTGCCCGGACCTAACTCTGCTGAAGGAACCGGCACAAAAAGCTTGGATTTTGTCTTTCGTACGTTATTTGAACGATTCCGGAGTCGAACTTACCGTCCTTCTGAACGATCATCGCGCCACGGAGATTGCGGCGGACTTGGAAGATCAGGCGGACGATTTGATCCTTCGCATAGCATCGCACGGTAGCGAAGACTCTCACTTGTCTGAGCCTCGTTTCCATGCGCGAGCTGTAATAGCCCAAGCGATTGAAGGTCGACAGATACTCTACGATGCAGTGATCACCCAAGGTCTCAGCCTTAGCCGTTACGTAGCTGGGAGCAAAAAACTCCAACCTGCTCATTGGGCAATTCTTGACGACAACCCGCTTCAGACTTCAGATCCAAGAGGACTCGACCAACGAGAACTCGAAATCGTGGCGAAGAGTGCCAAACTGGTGCTAACCCACTTTCCTACCACCCGTTCTTTCATTGAGTCTCGATACCCTGCGGCGACAGCCAAAACGAGACTTCTGACATCGCCCCGTTTGAAGCTTCTTCCCGGCATCACGAAAGGAGAGCCGCTGCCGGTTCTGGATTTCAAAAGTTTTGGCCCTCATTGGGAACTTCACGATTTCACAACTGCGATCCAAGAAGCACGCAGCTTGAAGAATCCGCCTGAAATGGCCATCATCGAGGATCCTTCAAATTCGAGCGGGTATGGGAACGAACTTCTATCTTCCTACCCCGGAGCCCGCTCCGCTAATGACCTCGACTCGATCAATGGACAACGGCCAAGACTTTACCTCGTGCCTCTCGGAGTTCCGGAACAATCATTGGCGCACGCTCTTGCTCCATTGCGTCCTGGAGACCTCGTCAAGACTGCTAGTGACTACACAATCCGACTTGAGGACCTATCGACGGTGGGTGCGTCCCATCCGGAGATACCAAATCGGAACTTTCTCGTGGACTTCTCGCAGGATTTGCCAGATTACGCGAGGACTCCGCACCGAGACGGCCCACCGGTTCGCGTTCTCTTAGCTGGCGCAGACTTTAAATTCGCAGGCGAACTGGTAGACGCGTTAATCCAACGCAGCGATGTGAGCTTTAGCGTCGATCTATTTGAAGCGAATGCGAAGCCTCAACCCGCCAAAAGCAATGCGGCCTTACGCACTGCAGACGTAATCATTGCTGAATTCGCATCCCGCAACGCAATTTGGTACTCCCAGAATGTGCGATCAAATCAGCGGCTGATCGTGCATCTCCACGGTTATGAGCTGTTGCAGGACTGGATCACCGAGCTGAGGGTCGAGAACTGCGACGCTATTGTGGTAGCTTCCAATTTCTACAGAGACAAAGCTATCGAGATGAGGGGTTGGCCTCCAGAAAAAATCATAGTAATTCCAAATAGCGTCAACTTCGGGGACCTATCTCGCCCTAAGCACGAAGACGCTAGGTTTCATCTGGGGCTGGTTGGAATCGTTCCAATTCTCAAACGACCTGACCGCGCGATCGATTTGTTGGAAAGACTAGTAGGAATCGATGAGCGATTCGTACTTCACATCCGAGGTCACGCACCATGGAATTACGCGTGGGAATGGAAGAAGTCAGCACACCAAGATGCATATCGTCGATTCTATTCAGAAATCGGGGCAAGACCCGAGCTTCACCGTCACATTGCATTCGAATCGTTCGGGCCTGACATGGGGAACTGGCTCCAGGACATAGGGTGGCTGTTATCTCCATCAACGAGAGAAACATTTCACCTCTCTGCAATCGAGGGGGCCGCAAGTGGTGCTGTTCCAGTCGCTTGGCGCCGTGAGGGATCCGAAGAGATTATCGGCGAAGCCTTCAACGTAGACTCAGTGGACGAAGCGGCGAATTTCATTTCAACTCATGCCTTGACTTTGGGCGACTTCGAACGAGTTTCCGCTAAGGCTCGGCAGCATGCTCAGCGCTACGGTTCCGAGAATGTCCGAGCGCTTTGGCTTGATTTGATTTTCAAACTTAGCGATCAAGCCCATTCAAGTTTTGTCCCTTGCAGCGAAGAAACTTCAGTGCTTGAGCGCGTAGACGCAGCATGGCTTAGCGAGGACCCAGAAACGGCCGTGGCCATTCTCGATGAGAACATTCCCCTAACCCGGGACAACCGAGGAGAACTCAAAGACGCGGAAATGTTCTTCCGAGGCATTGCTTCTGCAGATGAGAAAAGATTCACCCAATTCCTGCCTCTTTCGAAGACAGAGAACTCCGCTGAGGGGTCTACTGCGATGATTCGTCCCACCGGGGCGAGCTTCGATGGAGCAGAATCGAACGCAGTGATCGATACTTTCGTGGGCGTCACCCCGCCCCGATATGTGAGCCGCTTGGGCTACGAGCCACTTTCGTATTCGAGGGTACGGCTTCCTGCCCCGAACAACTACGAGATCACGCTCAATGGCTTCTACCGGTTGGATCGATGGTTTGAATCCGTCAAAGTTCGCCTAATGCCTGTGGCGCTACGACATGCTGTTTTTGCCGTACAAGGCCCATGGTGGGTGGCTTTGCCTGCGTTACAGGCTGCGGACCAAGCCGGTATCCCGTGCGCCTGGTTCATCGACGATGAGGAAACTCTCCAATGGATTGGACGAGCGTGGCAAGGTGATCTCGGTACTCACTTTGCCGCGCAAATCGCCCTGAACTGTTTTAAACGTGCATCCGCTCGTACAGTTCTCGCCAACGTTCGTTTGCCCGATGGCTTCCCCACAGAATTGCTGGATAGTGTTGTTCTCGAGTGTGATGACTCGTACGAGTTGGAAAGCTTGTCGCGATGGGAACCGAATTGTCTTTTAGACAACCGTGTTTCTTCTTCCCTTGAATATGTCAATGCTCCCACTGTTATCCAAAAGGATTTGGCGTCTTTGAGAATCGGAACTATCGCTAACTCGGAGTTCAACTCATCGATCAGCGACTTCGTCCATACCTTGGAGTTGCTCGAGGATGATTTCATGTCTCAGATCGATGCTGAACTGGACATAGTTTTGGTCCATGGTTCAGCCGATAGCACGCCATGTTGGAAAGATAAGCTCTCAAGTGCGAGCATTTCCGCTCAAACACCTACTGCAAAACTGCTAGATCGCGCTCGTCTGTTAGGCGCCATCACCTGTTTCATCTGGGATCTTCCTGCGCCGCTCCCGAAGAACCTTTGGGCCACCGCACGTAAAGCTGATGCAATCGCAGCAACAGATCCGGATAGCCTTCGTCGGTTCTTAGAATTGAATCCTTCCGCGGTGAGGGCACTCGCACCTTGGGATTTACAACTTCCGTTGCGAGAGCGTCTCACACTGGCCCTACGCAGCGCTTATTTCCCTGTTACGCTCGAAAGAGCACTTTCACTTTCCGAAACTCAGGAAAACGAACACAACTTCGATACTCGGATTACTGAGTATGACGTGGAAGAGTTACCGCCCTTGGAACGAATTGCGGTGTTTACCGATGATACGAAAGCAAACTGGGACGCACAGACTCTTCCCCATTCCCTTTTCCAACTCTATCCGAAGAGTGAGCTTAACCAGCGCGAAGCTCTTTCCGATGAGCTTTTTGTGATCAGCCCGGATACCGCACCTGCCGACAAAGATTACCTATTGGATCTCTGGATTAATGGGCCTTTGCGATCAGATGCCCACGATGAAGTGAAACCAGATGTTCTTTACAGAAAATGAAGTAGAGCTAACCGCGATCCAGGAGTCCACAAACTAGGCGCGGTTAGAAATACCCGACTTTCGCCTAGTGTCCGTCCTTCTTAGGGGTGAAATTCAAGACAATCTTTCTAATCTTTACGCTGTTGAGCCTGTTACCAGCTCCCGATGCTCGTGATTGCCAGAAGCTAGCCGATTCGATTGTTTTTCCCTCAGGCAGGTAGAGGGGTACTCTCTCCACCCCCGTAGTGCTGTACGGAACCCCAACTACCATCGCGGTCGATTGAAAGGGAGTCCAAGGCCACTGTACTTGCTCTTGGAATGGAACCGACATGAAAAAGCGCTTATCAGCACCTACCTCGTTGCTCGAGTAACGCAACTCGATCTCCAGAAAAAGTGGACCAGTTAATTTGAAGCGTACTGCCTGTGGGTCTGTCCCCAGGACGAAGTTAACCTGTTCATCAACGAAAATCGCTCCTTTGTCTTCAGAGTGAATAGAACTCAGACAGTGAAAGTCTTCGGCGACAGTAGCGAAATCCACGGGCGGTTCAAGTTCCATCAACCTTGTCAGTTTTTGTTTTTCGTCCCCATCAGCCCGGCCGGCGAATGAGTCCTGTCCTGCGTGTTTTATAGACATAACGATGGGCACTCGTGAATCCACAATCGTGGGAACCTCTACGTCGCACCGAGCATGGTTCGAGTAATATCCCTTTTCAATGGCCCCCCCAGGTCGCACTCGACCGATCTGCGCAAGGCCCATTGAGTTGCGTGGTTGATATAAAGACCTGAAGTTGAAAATGGCTTCATTCGCCATAACTGCTTGATATCCGCGCCCAAACGAGACAGCGAATCCAACGTAGGGTTCTGCCATGTAGCGTGAAAGTTCCACGAAGTACTTGTCTCCCAGCAGATCATCATCGTCGAGCCGGAACTGGGCGAAAATGCCGTCAGAGTTTTCACACGTAAACTCGCGTATGAACTTCTCTAAGCGAGCAGCATGTGCGCCCAGCGAGTCTTCTTCGACGATCTCCAAGAACTCGTAATCATCAGCGAGCGACTCGAGGGTTCGTTTAGCGTAATCCGGTAGCTCTTTGGAAATCTGCAGAACGTGCTTGTAATCGTAACCGGCGGACGCATAAGCAAGTTGCGGGACGGATAGCTCGGAAAAGATCTTCAGACGGGGGTCAAGGCGCTCCGGAGCGTACAATTTTTCACGGTATTCGTCGTGAGATAGACCGGCACGGGTCAAGTTCCAGCCAGACACTCCTGGCTGAAAGAGCGAGAAGCGCGTTACACCGAGAAAAAACAAGAAAATAACCTCCGCTATGAGAAACTATCCGCGTTGCAAGTCCATCGAGGGTGCCGGATGCCTGCACTCGCCCAGGAACTTCGCCGCGCCAACCGAGTCGTCCCGTTTCAAGATTTCCGAGAACTCCGCGTAAGCCGCTGTGACATCATCCACAGGACCGTCGAGAATCTGGTCGCCCTGATGTATCCAAATTGCCCGTGTGCAATTCGCCTTGATCGTGGGAAGGGAATGCGACACCAAGAATATGTTCCCGGCGCTTTCGAGCAGCCCATCCATTCGGGCTTTTGCTTTCGAACCGAAGGCTGCGTCACCGGTTGACAATGTCTCATCAACCAAAAGTATCTCGGGCCTAACCGCCGTGGAAATAGCGAAGCTCAATTTCGCCCCCATACCTGAGGAGTAGGTGCTCATCGGCCGATTTGCTGCTTCCCCCAATTCTGCCCATTCCACTATTTCCGGGATAGATGCTCGGGCTTCTTCCGGCTGCATTCCGAGTGCCAACAATCCTAGGTAGATGTTTTGCTCGCCTGTTAGCCAACTCTGAAGGGCCGGCGAAACCCCAAGCAACGATGGCTGATGGGATACCAAAACTGAGCCAGAGGTTGGCGCTTCACCACCAGCCACAATCCGCAACAGCGTCGACTTTCCAGACCCGTTGCGCCCAATAATGCCAATCGACTCACCCTGCCGCGCAACAAATGACACCCCTCTTAGGGCATCGACGTATTTTTGTGAAAAGCGACCCCGGAGGCCCTTTCCACGCTTAGAAGCGTCCTTGAGCGGATACTTCTTCCCCACGTTAATTGCGACCACCGCAGGATCTTCGATAACAGGGTCCTGTGCTAACCCGAAGTTTCTAGTGTCGGACATTTACATACCTATCCTCGGCTTGCCAGAAGAACAAGAATCCCAAAAGCAGGGCACCAACGGACCAAGCTAATAGATACAGCCACGTTTCAACTGACGGAACCGTACTGTAGATGACGCAATCTCTAACGGCCGTGAGAAATACGTACCCAGGATTCAGTTTGAAAATCTCGTGGAGAAAAGGGGTGTGGGAAAAACGGTCGAGTGAGAAAAAGACCCCAGAGGCGAAGAACCAAGCTCGGGTGGCCAAGTTGATGAACACACGGATATCTGGGACAAAGCCAGTCAATCTAGCTACGAAAAACATCATGCCCGTCCCGAAAGTCCACATCATCAAAGTGAGTGGCACGACGAGAATAATGGTCCAAGAGAGAGCCTTCTCCCACTGAGCACCGATAGCAAAAAGAATTGCGATGATCAAAGCAGGCAGATTGTCAATCATGTACCGCAGCGATTGAGAGAAAACCAACGAAGCTCGCGGAAACGCAAACGTCTGCATCAAATTCTTTGACGTCTGGAGCAACGAGATACCCCCGTTGACCAAAGACGTCATAAGACCGAAGAACGTCACACCGAGAATCAAAAATCCTAGAAAGTTCTCGATTCCGCGAGAAGTCCGTAGAAGAAATCCAAAAATGAAGCCGTACATTGCTGCATCGATCAGCGGCTGCGCAACCAGCCAAAATCTCCACAGTTTGTAGCTCTTAGCAGTACGAAAAGCCCTGAGTTTCGCATCTGCGATTGTGAAGTGGCGTCGCGCCCATAACTGGCTTACATAGATGGGAAGCGACGGCCTCACGTTTAACTTCCGCAATCTTGAAACATCTACAACGAGGTCAGCTCGATCCGTCGGGCCAAGGGATCCCTCGTCAGAAGCCTCCGTTTCGCTTTTGAGTTGTTCGCGAAGCCTATGGCGCCCCATGATTCAACCTCCTTAGGCCACGCGTACTAGGCGTACCCGTCTCTCAACCTATTATCGGAATGGTACCTATGAGTAAGGACTGAGCATAAATGAAACGCAGTGACTTCCCCCTAAGCGGAGCTTCGCGGTTCGCGGTGACGAAACTGAAGCGCCTGTTTCTCAAGTACGCCCCTGCGCCCGTAGAGACTCGCGTACGGCAGCTCCAGAGGGTTATTCGGACATCTAACTCACCGTCAACCACTACTGGCTTCCCTCCCGTCGACTCCCGGCCTCTTGCAACACCTCGTGAGTCCAGTGATCACAAAATCAAGGTGGGCTGCATCTTCGACGAGTTTTCCTACACTGCTTGGGAACCAGAATTTGATCTGGTTCCCATCAACCCCGGTGACTGGGATTCGAGCACGCTCTCAACTTTAGATCTGCTCATGGTGGAGTCAGCCTGGAACGGCAACGATGGCGCATGGAAGTACCAACTAGTAGGGAAAAATGCACCATCTGAGGAGTTACGAAGGCTACTGGCAAATTGCAAAGAAAGTGGTATTCCGACCCTATTTTGGAACAAGGAAGATCCACCTCACTTCGAGGATTTCCTATCCACAGCAAAACTTTTTGATTACATTGCCACATCCGACTCGAACAAAATTCCCGCTTACGAGAAGGCAATACCCGGCGCGACAATCTTCGCTCTACCTTTTGGAGCGCAGCCAGTAATCCATAATCCTGCAAGAAATAACCTCGCCGGATACGCAGACGACATCGCATTCGCAGGAACCTACTTCAGAGACAAATTCGAAAACCGCAAACAGCAAATGGACCTACTACTCGGCGCGGCCCACAACGTCTCCGAGCGCTATGGCCTCAGCTTCCGTATTTTCTCGCGCCACTTCGGCGGCGCCACCAAATACCAGTTCCCCGCTAAATGGCAAGCCCACGTTGTAGGTTCGCTTCCGTACGAACAAATGTTGACTGCGTACCGCTGCTTCAAATTGTTCCTCAATGTGAATTCAGTCACGGAGAGCCCCAGCATGTGCGCGCGACGAATTTTCGAGATAGGTGCCTCCGGAACGCCGGTTGTAACAACAAAGTCTGCAGCGCTTCCTTATTTCTTCGACAACGACGAAGTGATTTCTGTGAATGATCAATCCGAAGCAGAATTCGCGCTCAGGGCCCTTGTCAATTCCGAGCACATTCGTCGCAGAACCTCTCATAAAGCTTTACGCCGAATCTGGGAAGAACACACTTACCGCCACCGAGCAATTGAAATCTCGAAGACCCTAGGTCTACCTCTCAATAACGCCCCCCTTCCTAAAGTTTCAATTTTGTGCTCCACTAACCGGGATTCTGAACTATCGCACCTATTATCACAGGTCGAGACTCAAACTTTTAAGAACATCGAGCTTTGTGTTTTGGGGCACGGGATCGAAATCAGCCCCAACTTTCGAAAACGCGTCGAGAGCGTAGGTTTTTCTGTTCGAATACTGCACGAAAGCGCTGACGTTTCGCTAGGAGAGTGTCTTAATCGGCTAGTAGCGAACTCTAGCGGAGATATTATCGCTAAATTCGATGATGATGATTACTACCTTCCCAACTACATCCGGGACCAAGTCAATACACTCATCAACATGCGAGCTGATCTCGTAGGTAAAGCATCCATCTACTTCTATCTCTCCGACTCCGACTCTTTGGTCCGCCGTTGGAAGCACCAAGAACACACATGGCGAAACTTTGTCTCGGGGTCAACGCTTGTAGGATGGCGTTGCCTTTTTGAAGAAATCCCTTTTTCGGACCGGTCTAAAGGGGAAGACAGTGATTTTCTCGCGCGCCTAGAGCTAAAGGGAAAATCCGTTTACTCAGCCGATAGCTTCAACTACATTGCTGTCCGCGGCGGTTCTTCACATACCTGGAGCATCTCGGATGCCGAAATTTTGGCAAACTCTGAACTTGAAACGCGTGGCCTAAACTTCAAGCACGTGGAGGTTTAATGGTCTGGGACCTACACGCGACGCTACGTGAACTTCGAAAGACTTCTCGGCGAGCATACCGCGCTGGTGTTACACAAATAGCCTCTCGGATGACACCGGAGGTGCTATGGGAACCAAACAACTCTCTCGTCTCTCGTGAACGCGCCATCGGATTCTTCCCTACGAGGCAATTCATTTGGAAATCTTTTGCTAGCTTTCAAGCAAGTGAGGCGGTAGGCAAAGGCGTTCATTCCATTTGGGATCGCGGACTTCCTTTGGAGTTTTGCCTCACCGCCGCAGAAGCAGAAACTCTCCTCGTAATCTTTCATGGGGCGTTGGGGCTCGATGCCCACCTACCAATCTTTGCCGGTGCAAACATTGCTAGGCATCTCGATGTGGCGAGGTTGTCATTCACAGATCCAAGCCTCTACCTGACACCGGATCTTGTTCTAGCCTGGTATGCGGGGAGCTACGCTCAGCCTGACCTGCAGAATCAGATTTCCCGGGTGATCCAAAGCACCGCCAAGTCCATAGGCGCGAAGCGAATTATTCTCTTTGGAGCATCCGGCGGTGGGTATGCTTCGCTTATCCAAGCAACGAAAATCCCGGACACGACCGTTGTCATAGCCAATGCTCAGACCGACGTACTGAAGTATCGGAGAAATCACGTCGATAACTACATCGACTTGGCTTGGGACGGGGACCGAAAACCATTCATCGAACAATCGCTGTATTCGGCTGTAGTTGCTCTGCGGGAGAACGACAGCTTCCCAAAGTTGTACTATATGCAGAATTCAACGGATCGGTTCCATATTTTTGGACACCTTAAGCCTTTGGCCGACGAGTTTGATAAATACCCACAGTTTCAATTGCTTTTCGGAGATTGGGGGAAAGGCCATGTAGCTCCGCCCAAAGCTCTTCTCCAGAACGTGCTTCAGCAGGTCGTTTCGTTCGACGAAGCCGGACTATCCGAAACAGGATTTCGCCAAGCCAGTGTCTACAAGGATCCATATAAGGACCTATAAACTTCAGCTGAATCCGCCCAAGTCGGAAGATGCATACAGCTGGTGGAAGACTTAGTTTCGCTGAGTACTTCGTTGATGGCCCGAGCCAAATCTTTCGAATCCTCAGCTTTTGCGTAAACGGCTTTATTTTGCGTGACTTCGCGCAAAGCAGGAAGATCCGATGCAACCACAGGTGTACCATGCATTTGTGCACGCACCGTTTTCATTGGTGTTACTAACCTCGTTAGTTGATTGTTTTTTCTTGGCGCTACGAAGACATCAAGTGCCGAATACCAGTTTGCAATCTCGGAGCTCGTTTTTCGCCCCGCAAATACCACTCTGTCAGCAACTTCCAATTCCTGCGCAAGCGCGCGAAGACTCGGCAAGGCAAGGCCATCCCCTACCAACAACACTCGGACATCGCGCGGAAGAAACGAGATGGCTCGGATTAAGCAGTCGAAACCCTCGTAATCCACTAGGGAACTCACTGCACCAACGTATCGGCCCGCGGGAAGCCCGAGAAGAGATTGCGCTGTTCGTGGATTCTTGGCTTCGTTTCGCCACGCTTGGTCAGCTGAGTTTGGAACGATGACAATCTTGTTATTGATACCCCTAGACTTTAGATTCCGCTCAACCGTCTGACTCAATGCGACAATGGCGCTCGCTGCGGTCATCGCCTGCATTTCCTTCTGCCGAGAGTTGCGGTAAAACAAAGAATCGAACGCGCGATTCGCGTCTGGTTGGCTCACCGCCCACGTGATCTCAGGTACACCTCGAACCTCATATACCCAGGGAATATTCAGCCATTTGGCGGCAAGTGATGTCGCGGCCGCATTGGGCCAGGGCGTAGTCGTATGAAGCACACTCGCTGACTGCCGCTCGGCCTCCTCCGCGATCAAGCGGGCGAAAAGACGCGTTTGGTTAACGGCAGTCAATGGGTATAACCGTGGTAACGCTCGCGCATAGGTAACATCAGCAACCACGTCTCGATCTGCCTGTGGAAACCTCCCGACATTCACCGGATATGCGAGCCGAGTGATTGCGGTGCTGTGGAGATCAATCTGATTTTGGGCCCGCAGTATTTCTTGGCTGCGAACGGCATACCCACCAACGGAATACGGAAAAGAATTCGTCAACACGTGCAGAACGTTGCCATTCCATTTCGATGAAGGCGCAGATGAATGAATTGGGATTTGGAACCCGTTGAACCGCCCATCTGAGACCGACAAAGGGGCCCGACCAAACAGAGAGTGGCCACATAGTCTCAAAGTCACTTTCGAAAGGAAACCACGTGGGTTCTCAATTGCCTGCGCGGCGAAGTTTGTGGCCGCCAAAGGCAACAGTGTTATTTTCATGTCTAAGACATCACTTCTCGACGGTGGATAGAAACGCTTGAGGAGCTACTCGCGTTCGTTGTTCCCTTACCCACTCTCGCGCATATTGTGGAACCTGTAGCCTCGCCCTGTCTCGTGCTAACTCCTCCCAAAGCGAGGCAAGTTGATGCGGCTCTTCGGGGGCGACCACATCTCCAGCAGTGAGGGACCTTACAAGGTCAGCAGTCTCTCCGGCTACCACAGCGGAAATATGGAGCCCTTGGTCCATTAACTCATAAGTTTTTGAGGGCACTGCGCGTCGTAGTGGCTCCCAATCTGTAAGGTGAACTAAGGCGGTATCCGCCCATTCGTACAACTCTTCAAGCTGCTCCGGACCTCGCCTTTCCTCGAAGACTGCGTTCAATCCCATTCTTGCCGCGTTTGAAATCAGTTCTTGTTTTGCGGCTCCAGCACCTACGAAACGAAGCTTTACTTCGACACCATTTACCTGAGCGATCTTGGCGGCTTGCAAAGCGTTATCCAGATTCTGAGCTCTACCGAGTGTTCCGGCATATAGAACATTTAGCGAGTGAGCCTTCCGGTCCAAATCAATTTCTTTATCAATCAAGGTCTCAGGTGGAAAGACATTTCGCACAGTTACCGCCCGATTCCACTCCTTGAAGCGTTGATTGAGGTCTACGCACAAGTTTTCTGACGTCGCAATCACGGACTCTGCACGCCGTAGAGTAGTACTGAGGACAAAATCAGTTAGTTTAACCACAAATTGAAGCGGCCCCTTGGAAAGCACTCTCTGCCGCAACGACGGCGTACCAGTAGCTATGTTCCACTTACCGGTCACCTGTAAGAGTTCCGGCCAAGCGTCTCGCAGATCGATTACATAGGGGACTCGAAATCGTCGTGAGGCTACAAACGTAACTAACGCAGTCGGAAGTGCTGGAACGGTGCCAATGACGAGATCTGGTGCAAAATCGGCGACCACTCCTTTTCTCTGAAAAAGGACCATCAGACTTCCCGCGGCCACCGCACACTGATTGAGAACCTTCTCGGTAATTGACGTACCGCCGGGAAAGTACCCAGACCGCACAACCTGTAGCTTCGGACGATGCGCGTGCTCATCGACGTAGGATCGAAACCCTCTTTCTCTCGCCCATTCCTTAAGACTCAGCTTGCGAAGATAATGAGCGGGAGGTGCAACGACCATGATTTCGTGGCCGTTCTCAAGCAGAAGTTCAGTCAGCCAGTTCCAGCGCCTTTGTGGAACTCCGTTTTCCGGCGCCCAGTACTGGGTGATGAGAAGAATTCGCACTTAAATCCCCTCTCATCAATGCTTCCCAGAGTCGCCGATTACTCTTTCACTGAGCGCATACATGCTCAATCCTAATCTCAGCTCCAACGATACTCTGCCACTTCTGAACGTGGCGAATTCTTTAAGAAGCCCTCAGCCACCAATGCCGACATCAGGTTGAAATTCAGCGACGCGGTCTCCAACGGACGTAAGTTCAGCGATAGCGGCCACTGCCCTAGCTGAAGCCCTGCCATCGCCGTATGGGTTAACCGCGTTAGCCATTGAGTTATAGGCAGCTTCCTGTTCAAGCAGGTTAGTCGCTTCAGCCACGATCAGCTGACGGTTGGTGCCCACCAGCTTGACGGTGCCGGCGACGACAGCCTCTGGGCGCTCAGTGTTGTCGCGCATGACCAGGACCGGCTTACCCAAGGACGGCGCTTCTTCCTGCACTCCACCGGAATCGGTGAGCACCAGGTAGGAGCGGTTCATGAGCGCGGTGAACTGATCGTACGGGAGCGGATCGCTGACGATCACATTCGGCAGGTTTTCTACCTCGGGAAGGACCTGATCGCGAACCTTAGGATTGAGGTGGAGCGGCAGCGCGAAGATAACGTCTGGGTAAGTCTTCGCCAGATCCTGCAGGGCTCCACCGATTTCTTTCATAGCGTCGAGGTTTTCGCGGCGGTGGGTAGTGACCAAAACAAGCCGCTCATCAGTATCTGAGATGGCACGTAACCGCTCATCTTCAAACTCGACGTCCCAGGTGGTCGAGATGTGAAGCGAATCAATCACGGTGTTTCCGGTGACAACAATATCCTTGGAGCGAACATTCTCGCGACGAAGATTCTCTTTCGACTCGTTCGTCGGAGCGAGGTGGAGGCTAGAGACCTGGCCGATGATCTTGCGGTTAGCCTCCTCCGGGAACGGGGAGAAGATGTTGCCCGTTCGGAGGCCGGCTTCTAGGTGAACGACCTTCACGCCGCGGTGGAAGCCAGCAAGGGCTGCCGCCATAGCTGTGGAGGTATCTCCCTGGGAGATGATCACGTCCGGCTGCTCGTCTTCGATGATCGGATCCAGGCCAGCGATCGCGCGGGATACAAGCTCATTGAGCCCCTGGCCCGGCTTCATCAACCCAAGGTCGTAATCCGGAGTGATGCCGAAACGGTTATTCACCTGCTCGAGCATCTCGCGGTGCTGGCCAGTCGAGACAACGACGGTTTCAAACCTGTCGTCTCTCGCGAACGCTGTAATGACAGGGGCCACTTTAATGGCCTCTGGACGAGTGCCATAAACCGTCATGACCTTAGGTTTCGCTGAACTCAGGACCACTTTTGTTAAAACTCCCTCGAAGACGGTTGAATCTCCCGTAAATTCTAGGGGACGCGTTCAAATATTTCTTCCAAAGAGTCACGAGGGTCTTCTACTTACCCTTCTCCCTCGCCTTTCCCTCCGCCCACAGACGGTCCTGCTCGTCTTTTTCCACGGTGCCGGTGGAGCCATCGAAGAGGTACGGGGCGCGGTTGCGCATCTTGTCCACGAAGGCCTGGGCGACATCGGGGAAGCTGAAAGCGCCGCGGCGGGACGCGATCTCAGCGTGGAAGAGGATCTGGAGGAGGAGGTCGGAGAGTTCCTTCTTGAGGGCGTCGTCGGGGTGGTGGTTGCGGATGGCGTCGATAAGCTCGCGCGATTCTTGTTCGAGGTACTCGATGAGCGTCTCGTGTGTTTGGGCCATCTCCCACTCGCCGCGGGTGCGGGCCGCGCGCATGACGGACTGGGCTTGGAAGAGCGGGTCCGCAAGCGAGGGCGCCTCAATGAGCTGCTCCCCCGCTGCGACGCGTTTCTGCGCCTCGGGGTCAGTGATATCGGTAGTGACCAGGGTGCCCTGCGCGGATTCGGTGGTGGAAATGTCACCCAAGTTCCAGCGGACGGAGACAGGCACCTCGTCGGTGTACGCGATCGGGCCTTCAAGGCTGGTGGCAGCGGCCAACGGGATCATGTCGGGCCAGCGGGGGTCCAGGACGAGGATGGTCATGGGACCACATGATAGTGGGTGCGAAAGCACGTCACCCCTCGCGCGTGGCGAGGGGTGCGGCGGGTTTGGTTCACCTCGGAGGTGAGAGCCTGATTCCGATACTACCTCAGGCTCATCCCCGAAACGCCCGGTCGTTCAACTCCCGCCGCGCCTGCTCGAGGGCGACGAGGTCGGAGAAGAGGGCGTTGTAGGCCATCTCGTCGTCGCTGGGGCGCATGCGCTGGAGCTGGGACTTGAGCTGGGCGATCTGGTTGCCCACGCGGACTTCTTGCAAGCGGGATAGGACGGAGTCGGCGTAGGAGGCGGGGTCCTCGGCGAGGATCTCCTCGACGGCGAGTTCAGAGACGAAATTGCGGCCGGCGGCGTCGGTCATCTCGTCGGAGACGTGCGAAATCCAGCTTGAACCGGCATTGGAGGCGCCGCCGACTGTGCCCATGGCGTCGCGGACAGCGCGGTAGGCGGGGTGGGTGAATGCGTCGGGGTTGATGCCATCGAAATAGCTGCCCGCGGCCTCCGGATATTGGAGCGCCACCTTGAGGGCTTCGCGTTGGGCCCACAGCAGCGGGTCCTGCGGGTCGGGTAGCTCAAATGCCGGTTGGTTGGGAGCAGGCTGGTTCGACTGTGTCGGGGTGGCCATCTCCCAGGCGGAGCGCTTGACCTGCTTCGGCTTCTTGGCCTCTTGGCGGACCTGGCGGATCACCTCGTTGGGGTCAGGCCAGCCGACCCAGCCGGCGAGCTGGCGGGCGTATTCGGTCTGCAGAGGAGTGTCGCGAATCTGGGCGACGACGGGCACTGTTCGACGAAGCGCCTGCAAACGTCCTTCGGCGGTATCGAGAGAGAAGTCCTGGAGGAGAGACTCGATGACGAACTCGAACATCGGAACGCGACTGGCCACCAGATCGCGGACGGCCGAATCGCCCTTAGCCATGCGCAGATCGCACGGGTCCATACCGTCGGGGGCAACGGAGACAAAAGACTGGCCGGTGAATTGCTGGTCGCCCTCGAAGGCGCGCATCGCTGCCTTCTGACCGGCCTCGTCGCCGTCGAAGGTGTAGATCAGCTCGCCGCGGAAGTAATTGTCATCCAGCATGAGACGGCGGATGATGCTCATGTGGTCCTTGCCGAAGGCGGTGCCGCAGGCAGCGACAGCTGTTTTCACGCCTGCGGCGTGCAAGGCCATGACGTCGGTGTAGCCCTCCACGACCACGCACTGGTGGCCGGCGGCGATATTCTTCTTCGCCAGGTCAAGACCGAAGAGCACCTTGGACTTGTGGTACAGCATCGTGTCCGAGGTGTTCATGTACTTGCCCATCGGGTCATCGTCGAAGAGCTTCCGGGCACCGAACCCGATCACGTTGCCCGCGACATCCTTGATCGGCCATAGCAGGCGGCGCCGGAACTTGTCGATGGGACCGCGCCGCCCCATTGTCGACAGACCCGCATCGACGAGCTCTTCGACCTCGAAGCCTTTGCGCAGCAGATGCTTCGTCAGCGTGTCCCAGCCATCGGGGGCGTACCCGCACTCGAAGTGGTGGATGATGTCGCGGTCGAAGCCGCGGTCGAGGAGGAAACGCCGGCCCACATCGGCCTCTGGCTGCTCGAGTTTGTCGCGGTAGAACTCATGCGCGGCCTTATTCGCCGCGATGAGACGGGCGCGTGTGCCGGGCTTCACATCGCGGGCGCCTGTGGATCCGCCCTGGTAGTTGATGTGGTAGCCGATCTCCTCCGCGACGGCTTCGACCGCTTCGGGGAAGCTCAGCTGCTCCATCTCCATCATGAAGGAAAAGACATCGCCGCCTTTGCCCGTGGAGAAGCAGTGATAATAACCGCGAACCGGACGCACGTGGAACGACGGCGTCTTCTCGTCCTTGAACGGGCTCAGCCCCTTCAACGAGTCGTGTCCGGCGGGCTTGAGCTGGACGTACTCCCCCACAATGTCCGCGATATTGGCGCGCTCGCGGATAGCCTCGATGTCACTATCCGGAATTCTGCCCCTAGCCATGGCGCACATCCTACCGCGCGGGGGTGTGTTTAAAATGAACCCATGTCTACTGAAGGAGACAGTTCGAGCCATTCAGTGGCTCTGCCGTTGATCCTCATCATCGGCCTCATCACGCTCGTTGCCACCGTGTACTCAATCGTGCACGATCCGGACGCGCCACAAACCCCCGACGGGATCCGCGAGTGCACGTCGGTGCCGCAAGAAGCAACAGAGCTTATCGACGACATCCACTCCGGCGGCCCCTTCTCCTACCCCTCCAACGACGGCAAACACTTTGGCAATTACGAGCAGATCCTGCCGGCGGAGAACTCCGATTATTACCGCGAGTACACCGTGGAAACCCCTGGCGTGAATCATCGCGGCGCCCGCCGCATTGTCACCGGCGGCGGCACCGAAACCGACCCGGACGTGTACTACTACACCGACGACCATTACGAGTCCTTCTGCGAAATGGTGGTGGAGTAATGCCCGTGAACACCATCGTCATCGCCCGCCCCGTCCACTCCATCGAGGACCTCGGCGCCGGCATCATCGATGCCGTCTACGCCTCCGACGAGCGTCCCATCCCGCGCAACCTCGATTCACTCGCCGACCTCCTGCGCGAAACCCGGGCGAGCCGCCTCGTGGTCTCGGATTGGCGGGTCCCCGAAGAACTGACCGGAAAGCTACACAACGTGTTCTCCCGCGAAAGCATCATACTGGTGCGGTAGCATCAGGATCATGCAACCCACTTCTGTCCGTGGCACTTTCGACGTTTCCCTGACCCCCGCTGAAGCTAGCGGCCAGTTGGGCCGATTCCAATTCACCAAACAATGGCATGGATCACTGTCCGGTGCGAGCTCCGGCGAGATGCTCTCCGTGGGCGATCCGAGCACCGGCACTGCGTCGTACACTGCGCTCGAGGTATTTGAGGGCGAGCTCGACGGGCGCAGTGGCGGCTTCGCGTTCCACCAGTACGGCACGATGGTCGATGGCGCCGACGAGCTGCGTTACACCATCGTGCCGGCGTCCGGCTTCGGCGACCTAGAGGGTATCTCCGGTGCACTTGAGCTAGACGTCGATGCTGACGGGACGCATTCCTACACCTTGAGCTACGAGCTGACCGCGTCCTAGAGGTAGCCCTCGAAAGAGGCGGTCTTTTTCGCCGTGCGCTCCAGACGGGACTCCGTCATAGACGCGATCTGGTCGATAATCACGCGCTCGCGCTCGGCGTCCGTACTGGCCTCGTGCCACCAGGCTGCGAACATGGTGTCCAACGATCCCGGGGCACCAGCGCTCAGGTAGTCGTAGACGCGGACGATGCGGTCACGCTGACGGTCCTGGCGGGCAATGTGGGCAGGCATGTCCATTACGTAGAGAACCGCGACGGTCTTCAGCAGGCGAACCTCGGCTTCGGCCTCAGGCGGAATCACGAGCGTGCCGTGCATGCGGCCGACGGGGAAAGGATTCGCAGCTTCCGTAGCGGTGATCACGGCGCCGACATATCGCCCGACCAGCTCAGACGTCATCTTCTTCAAGGTGACGTAGCCGGAAAGCGAGAAGTCGAAATCAGCGGCGGCGGCGACGATGGGAAGGGAACGGAGGCGGGCGGCGGCGTCGATAAGCTCGTCTGCTGTGCCCCCGAATGCCGCCGCTCCTTTGGCTGCGAGCGCGGCGAGCTCGACGAGATCCCACAGCACCTTCAAATCCACGCGGCCAGAAACGATGCCGTCCTCGACATCGTGGACGCTGTAGGCGATGTCGTCGGAGCAGTCCATCACCTGCGCCTCCATGGGCGGCATCTCGTCGGTGTGCCCCTCGCGCAGCCATGCCAGGATGTCAGCGTCCTCGTCGTACGCACCGTATTTGCGGTTCACCGACCCGTCCGGGTTCGTGCGTGTGCGCGGGTACTTGCACGCGGCATCCAGCGCCGCGCGTGTGAGGTTGAGGCCAAAAGATGCGCCGTCGTGGAGAATCTTCGGCTCCAGGCGCGACAAGATCCGCAGGGTCTGCGCATTGCCTTCGAAGCCGCCACATTCACGGGCGAGCTCATTGAGCGCCACTTCACCGTTGTGCCCGTAGGGCGGGTGGCCGATGTCGTGGGTCAGACCGGCCATCTCGCACAGGTCGGGGTTCAAACCCAGCCCCATGCCGATGCTGCGGGAGATCTGCGCGACCTCCAGCGAGTGCGTCAGGCGCGTGCGCGGGGTGTCTCCGTCGCGCGGGCCGACCACCTGGGTCTTGTCCGCCAGGCGGCGTAGTGCCGCGGAGTGCAGGACGCGGGCGCGGTCGCGGGCGAATGCGTCGCGGTGCTCCTCCATATTGGCGAGCTGCGAGCCTTTCTCCCCCTCCGCCGTGCGGCGAGCAAGGTCCGCGGAATCATACTGGTACGTCATAGCGTCATCGAGCCTAGACGTGTTTGTTTCTTGTCCCCGGTCACCACGCGCACGGGTACCCTAGTGGGCATGACTTCGCGCTACCTCCGTATTGCTCTGGCCGCCCCGGCGCTCGCCGGTGGCATTGCTCTTTCCGCCGCTCCCCTGGCGCTCGCTGCCACTGATTTCGTGGATGCCCAAGCCACCACAACGGCAGAGGCGTCACTGGCACCGACGGAGTTGAAGGACAAGGTCACCGACGAAGCCGGCGTGCTCTCCGGCGGGGAGAAGGCGGAGATCGAGGACGCGATCGCGCAGCTGCAGCAGTCCAAGCAGCTCAACGCCTATGTGGTGTATCTGAGCACCTTCGGCGGCGAGGACCCCGCCGAGTGGGTGCGTGCAGCGATCACGGACAAGGGCCCGAACACCGCTGTGATCGCGATTTCGCCGGATGACGGAAAATACAACGTCAACGCCGGCTCCCAGTGGTCCAGCGGCGACGTGGACGCAATGTCGAACGCCGCTTTCGACCAGCTGACCACGAAGAACTACGGCGCGGCGGGCCTGGAGGCGATCAATGCAGTCAACGGCTCCTCCAGTGGCGATGGTGCTGGCCTTGTCGCCGGCGGTCTCGGCGCGGCGGCACTCGCCGGCGGCGGCTTCTGGCTCTACGGGCGCAACCGCAACAAGAAGCGGGACAGGGAACAGTTGGCCTCGGCACGCGAGCTCAATCCGGGGGATGCCGATTCGCTGGGCCGCCTGCCCACGCCGACCTTGGAACAACTGGCCCAGGACACGCTGGTCAACACCGACGAGTCCATCCGCGAGGGCAAAGACCAGCTGGAGGTGGCTACCTCTGAATTCGGAGCCGAGCGCGTCCGCCCGTTCACGTCCGCGATGAATGAAGCGACCTCCGCATTGCAGCGCGCATTCGGTATTCATCACCGCCTCTACGACGCGATCCCGGAGACCGAGCCGGAAAAGCGCGCGATGCTGATCGACATCATCACCTCCTGTGGCAAGGCCGACCAGGCACTGGCCGACAAGAGCCAGGAGTACGAGGATATGCGCAATGTGCTCATGAACGCCGACAGCGAAATCAACTCGATCTTCCAGCGCACGGTCGATCTGCGCGCACGCGTCGAACCTGCGCGCAACACGTTGGAAGGCCTGCAGTCCCGCTATTCGGAGCAGATTCTGAGCTCGATCACGAACAATGTCGACATCGCTTCCGAGTCCATTGACGAAGCGGAAAAGCAGTTGGAGGAGGCACGAGAGCTCTCCTCGCAACCTGCCGGCAAGCAGGGCGCACTCGTGGACATTCTGCGTGGGGCACAGCGCACAGTCGAAGTCGCGGATAAGAACCTCGGCGCGATCGAGCACGCCGACACCAATATCCGTACGGCAAAGACGAACCTGCCCGCGCTCATTCAAGAAATCGAGGACGAGCTGCGCGAGATCGAGCAGCTCAAGAACGAGCGCGAGCACGGCGCACGCATCGATATCGCTGCCCTTGATTCGATCTCGGCACGAGCCCGCGAGGAATTGGGCGCAGTCGGCAACCGGGGTGAGACCGATCCTTTGGCTGTCTTCACGGAACTGACGGAGCTAGACGCGGATATCGACGACGAGATCGACAAGGCCCGCGGCGCCGCCACCGACCAGCAACGTAAACTCCAGCTCCTCGACCAGCAGCTGCAGGTCGCAGCAGCTCAGCTGCAGAGTGCCCAGGACCTCATCGAGTCCCGTGGCCGCATCATCGAGTCTCAGGCGCGCGCCCTATTGGCTGAAGGCTCCCGCCAGTACGCGGAAGCCCAGAACAACCGCACAAAGAACACGTCGAGCGCGATCGATTCAGCACGCAAGGCAACCGACACTGCCCGTCGCGCCGCGCAGGCAGCCGAGAACGATATCGACGGCTACCGCCGCCAGCAGACCGCCCGCACCACCAATTCCATGGCGAATGCCATCATCTGGGGTTCCCTGCTGTCCGGAAGTGGCGGATTCGGTGGCGGAGGCTTCAGCGGTGGCGGCGGCTTCAGCGGTGGCGGCGGCTTCAGCGGTGGTGGCGGCGGAGGTGGCTTCGCCGGCGGTATGAGTGGCCGCGGAGGCAGCTTCTAGATCTTCGTGGTGCGCCCGGGCGTGTCCATGAAGGTCAGCGCCCAGGTGATGAAGGCGAGGTCGGAGAGAGGGGCGGCGTCGTCAAGCTCGACGTGCAATTGAGTGCCTCGGCGCGGACGCGTGCGCGCAACGACGACCCCTTCTTCGTCGACGATGGTGCGGGACGTGCTGAATGCCCCCTCGCGTTGTGCGCGGTAGCTGCGCGGGCCGCAATGGGCGACGAGGTTGCTTGTTCCAAGGCCGCGCATGCGGATTGAGAAATTCTCGTCTGC
Organism: Corynebacterium sp. 20-84; assembly: GCF_053479455.1. NCBI lineage: Bacteria > Bacillati > Actinomycetota > Actinomycetes > Mycobacteriales > Corynebacteriaceae > Corynebacterium > Corynebacterium sp. 20-84. Next base: position 175,739 of record NZ_JBRBCB010000002.1, on the reverse strand, counting down.
GCTTTCACCGCTGACCTGCCAACGAAGAGCGCCGGCGGTGTGGGAAACTGCGATGCGCTTCCCGTCAACAGTCAGTTCGTTATCCGCGGTGACTGCGGCGACGACATTTCCGTTGGCGACGAGGCTCGCGCCTTCCCACACTGCGTTGATCATGCTGCTCCTGCTTAGCTCGGTCCAATGAACCACACGGCGACGATGAACACGCTGAGCAACACCATGAAAGCGATGAGCGCGGTGGAATTGATCATCTTCCGTGCTTCGAGCACGAGCCGGCTGACCCATGCAAGCGCCACGATATCGATGTCGGCGAGGTCTGTCTCGCCCTCGAATTCGAGGATTGCGCGGCGCACCCCGTTGTGGTCGGAGGTGAATTGGGCGATTTTCTGCCCGTCGGCATTGTCGATGATCCAATTCTTGGAGGTCTCCGCCACCATCACGTACCGGCGGTTTTCGATGATGACCGGGATCTGCTTGTCCCGGCGCAGGGAACCGTCGGCGCGGACGATATCGCGGCCGTCGCGACGCGCAATGGCGCCGCCCTCCGGGGTGGTGATGAGCTCCCACACCTCGCCCGAGGTGAGCTCGGCGCGCTCGTGCGTGAATTTCGCGAGCGCGTTCGGCCCCTCTTCGGCCAGTAGCACAGGCGCATCGCGGTCCGCGCGGTCCCAGCTGATGTAATGCATGGCTAGCAGCCGATCAGACGAGCGGCCAGGTAAGCCTCGAGCTCGTCGAGCTTGACGCGCTCCTGCTCCATCGTGTCGCGCTCACGGACCGTCACGGCATTGTCCTCGAGGCTGTCGAAGTCGTAGGTGACGCAGAACGGAGTGCCGATCTCGTCCTGGCGGCGGTAGCGGCGGCCGATCGCGCCGGAGGTATCAAAGTCGACATTCCAGTGCTGGCGCAGCGAATCAGCCAGTTCCTGTGCCGGCCCGGACAGCTCCGGCTTCTTCGACAGCGGAAGCACGGCCACCTTGACCGGGGCGAGGCGGCGGTCGAGCTTGAGCACGACGCGCTTGTCCACGCCGCCCTTCGCATTCGGGGCCTCATCCTCGTGGTACGCGTCGATCAGGAAGGCCATCATCGCGCGGCCCAGGCCGGCGGCCGGCTCGATGCAGTATGGGATCCAGCGCTCATTCGTCTCTTGGTCGAAGAAGCTCAGGTCCTCGCCGGAGGCCTCCGCGTGCGTCTTCAGGTCGTAGTCGGTGCGGTTGGCCACGCCCTCCAGCTCGCCCCACTTGGAGCCCTGGAAGCCGTAGGCGTACTCAATATCGACGGTGCGCTTGGAGTAGTGCGACAGCTTCTCCTGCGGGTGCTCGTAGAGGCGCAGGTTATCCGGGTTGATGCCCAGGTCGATGTACCACTGGTGGCGGTCGTCGATCCAGTACTGGTGCCAGGTCTCGTCCTCGCCCGGCTTGACGAAGAATTCCATCTCCATCTGCTCGAATTCGCGGGTGCGGAAGATGAAGTTGCCCGGGGTGATCTCGTTGCGGAAAGACTTACCGGTGTTGGCGATGCCGAACGGCGGCTTCATGCGCGACGAGGTCATGACGTTCTTGAAGTTCACGAAGATGCCCTGCGCCGTCTCCGGGCGCATGTAGTGCAGGCCCTCCTTGTCATCGACCGGGCCCAGGTAGGTCTTCATCAGGCCGGAGAATTCGCGCGGCTCAGTCCAGTTGCCCGGCTGGCCGGTCTCCGGGTCGTTGATGTCGGCCAGGCCGTTTGCTGGCGGGTGGCCGTGCTTTTCCTCGTAGGCCTCGAGCAGGTGGTCCGCGCGGTAGCGCTTGTGGGTGTACAGGGACTCCACCAGCGGGTCCGTGAACACGTCAACGTGGCCGGAGGCGACCCACACCTGGCGGGGCAGGATGATGGAGGTGTCCACGCCCACGACGTCATTACGCGATTGCACCATGTGCTTCCACCACTGGCGCTTCAGGTTCTCCTTGAGCTCGACGCCCAAGGGACCGTAATCCCATGCGGAACGGGTGCCGCCGTAAATCTCTCCGGCTGGGTAGACCAAGCCGCGGCGCTTGCACAGGTTCACAACGGTATCGATCACGGTCGAAGCCATGGGTAGTTCAACTCTCCTGAAAACGGTTTCTTTACGTCAACGGGAACAAGTGTAGCGCCTTGCCAGAAGCGCAGGTACGGCGGTATCGCGTTAACATTCGCGGAGGAAGTTGCGATGAGAAAAGTATGAAGATCTCTAAGAAGCTCATCGCCGCTGCGACCGCGGCAGCACTCACTGTCGGCACCCTTACCCCCGTTGCTTCCGCTCAGGAGCCTGCTCCCCAAGGCGGCAGCGCGATGGCGTTGTACGCCACCATCATGAACGGCGCAAGCAACGTAATCGAAGGATTGCGCGGGGACCGCCACCCAACTGAAACGTTCATGTTGGACATATTGCTGGGCGGGCCGTTGGTCATTCTGCTCTTCCCTCTGCAGATGATCGGCGAAGCCGAAATCAACTTGTCGAGCAAACTCGGTTAGAAATTGCTCGAATCCTGGGGCTTAGCCAACACTGGGACACTTTCTTATTAAACTGAAGCAGCAACTATCTTTCACAAATTCCTGGAGTGACCCGGACGATGAGCGACCCAACGATCTGGCCTGCGGAAAAGCTCGAGCACACCGCAGGGATCATTGGCGCCCTCGACTCCCCCATGCGCTTGCAGATTCTTCTTCTGCTGCACGCCCGGGACCACGTCGTCCACGAGCTCGTGCGGGTGCTTGGTAAATCGCAGCCCCTGGTCAGTCAACATCTTCGCGTTCTCAAAAACGCTGGTTTAGTCGGTTCGTCCCGCTCCGGCCGCGAGGTGGTCTATCGCCTCGCGGTGCCCGGTGTCATCGCCACCTTAGAATCCCTCTCCTTGCTCGCTGAGCGGACGAAAGAGACTGAAGATGAGGTTGACGAATTGGCTGCGCGCAGGAAGAAGGGCCCGGATTTCATCGACGCATCGAAGAGCGCCGGCGCCGCCGCTGCTTTCGGGCCACTGCCGGATGTGACTCCGGACAAAGATCCGGGCTTGAAACCGAACACCCCAGTCCCGCCGGCCTGAGAACCAATAAGGTGTAGGGCATGACTACTCGGCCGGATAAGACTGACACATTGAAAATCGGCGCGCGGAATACCCGCCAGCGTGCCGCAGTGGTCGATATTCTCCAGGACATCGACCGCTTCGCGTCCGCCCAGTCAATTCACCGCGAGCTGACTGACCGCGGTCAAAAGGTCGGCCTGACCACTGTTTACCGCACGCTGCAGACACTCACCGAGGTCGGCGCGGTCGACGCGCTCAATTCTGAGACCGGCGAGACGCTCTACCGGCACTGCATCACTGACCGGCACCACCACCATTTGGTGTGCACCAATTGCGGCCGCAGCGAGGAGATCGACGGCGGCCCCGTCGAGGAGTGGGCGAAAGAGACCGCCGAGAAATATGGCTTCCAGCTCAGCGGGCACGATGCAGAAGTATTCGGCGTCTGCCAGACGTGCCAGAAGCTCTAGGCTCCCACGAACGCGCCGAATACGACGCCGAGCAGGTACGTCACCAACGCAGCGCCGAGCCCGATCGCGAGCTGCCTGAACGCCCGCAACGCCGGCTTCTTGCCGGAGAGCAGACCGGTGATGCCGCCAGTGATCAACAGCGCCCCAGAGACCAGAACAAGCGCGATGATCGCACCCAGACGCGGAGATGCCCCGAACAAGAACGGGATGATCGGCACGAAAGCGCCCGTGGCGAAGAAGATGAATGACGCGATCGCGGCCGACCACGCACCGCTGGCATCGGAATCCTCCGGCTCGAGCCCATCCTCGACGTGGTGGTGCTGGTGTCCGGTCATCATGGACCAGAACACTTTCTTCGCCTGAGCGTCGGCTTCCTCCGCACTCATTCCGCGTGCGCGATACACCAACGCGAGCTCGTTTTGATTCACATCCAGTTTCGGCAACAGGTCACGGGCTTCGGGGGCGGGCGTCGATGCGTCGAGAAGCTCTGCCTGCGATTTCACCGACACGTATTCGCCCGCCGCCATCGACAGCGCACCGGCAAGCAATCCGGAAATGCCGGTGAGGAGAATGAAATTCGAGGACACGCCCGAGCCCATCACCCCGAGCACGAGCGCCACATTAGACACCAGCCCGTCGTTCGCACCGAACACAGCCGCGCGGAAAGAGCCGGAGAGTTTCTCGCGGCCTTGCGTGGCCAACGCTCGCACGACCTCCGCGTGCATCGCCTCGTCCGCCGCGATCTCGTCCGGCGCGTCATCGTCCTCGAGGTACGGCGATCTTTGCTCCGCGGTCTGCATCAACGCCAGCGCGAACACGGGCGAGACAGTCCGCGCCAGAAACGACATGAACCGCGTGTGCAGGTCCGGCTTGATGGGCATGCCCACCTCAGGCCCGAGCTTGTCGCGCCAGTATTCCTCGTGGCGTGATTCGGCATCGGCGATCTCCTCGAGAATCTCCCGCTCGTCGCCCTCGCGTTTCTTCGCCAGCTCACGGTACGTCGCGGCCTCCGCGCGCTCATTGGCCAGATACTGGCGCCATTTGCGGATTTGGCTGCGGGTGGGAGCCTCCGTCATTTCTTCACGCCTCCGAACCGACGGTCGCGCTGCGCGTATTCCAGCACCGCATCGTAGAGATCATCCGCGGTGAAATCCGGCCAGAGAATATCGCGGTAGACCATCTCCGCATACGCCGACTGCCACAGCAGGAAATTCGACGTGCGCTGCTCGCCCGACGGCCGCAGGAACAGGTCGACGTCGGGCATATCGGGACGGTACAAGAATTCGCTTATCGACGCCTCGTTGATCTCCCCCGGCTTCAACTCCCCCTTCTTCACTGCCGTGGCCATTCGCTTCATCGCATCGGCGATCTCTGCCCGGCCGCCGTAATTGATGCACATGGCCAAAGTGAGACCGGTATTGTTCTTGGTCATCTCTTCGGCTGCTTCGAGCTCGCGGATCACTGAGCGCCACAGGCGCGGGCGACGCCCTGCCCACACGATGCGCACATTCTTCGCGTGCAGCTGGTCGCGTTCCGCCCGCATGATGTCGCGGGAGAACCCCATGAGGAAGCGGACCTCGTCCGCGCTGCGCCGCCAGTTCTCCGTGGAGAAGGTGTAGGCGGACAACCATTCGACGCCGCCGAGCTCGATCGCCGCGTCCACCATGTTCATCAGCACTTTCTCGCCGACTCGGTGGCCTTCGGTGCGCGGCAGCCCGCGCTCTTGCGCCCAGCGGCCGTTGCCGTCCATGACGAGCGCGATGTGGCGCGGAATGAATTCGTGGGGGATCTCGGGGATGGTGCTCACCCCGTCTATTATGCCTGCTCCATGATCTTCAACGACGAAACGGCCGATTCCACGTTGAACTGCAGGTGAGCGACAGAGAGGCGGTGCACCTGCGCCGCCGTCGTCTCCGTCAGCTTGTCCTGCGCGGCATCGAAATAGCCTTCCGTGAGCAACCACATGATGTGCAGGGTGTCTTCCTCCACATCGAAAGACCCAGGCGGCCGGCAGTGCACGCAGGCCGCCCCGCCCACGGCCGGGTGGAAAGCATGGTGCGGTCCCCTCCTGCCGCATTGCGCGCAGTTGAACAGGCTCAATCCCCAACCGGAATGCGCCGTCGCCCGCAGGATGAACGCGTCGAGCACCAAAGCGGGAAACTGCGTGTCCTGGAGAGACTCGAATGCTTTCCCAACCTCATTGAACAAGAACTCGTCCGCCTCGTCGGCGTAGCTGAGTTTCTCCGCCGCCTCCATCACGGCGCACGCAGAGGTATACCGGTCGAAGTCGTCGATAATGCCACTCCCGTAGTACGCCACTGTGTCCGCCTGGGTGATGGTGGCCAGATTCCGCCCCGGATACAGCTGCACGTCGATGTCAACGAAGGGTTGCACGCGTGAGCCGAAGCGGCTCTTTGTTTTCCGCACGCCTTTGGCGACAGCTCTGACGAGACCATGTCCTTTGGTCAGCAGCACCACGACGCGGTCGGCCTCACCGAAGTCGTAGGTGCGCACCACGAAGGCGCGATCGCGGAAGCTTGGTTTAGAAGCCAAGGCGCCCCAAATGCTTCGGGTCGGACTGCCAGTTCTTCAGCACCTTGATGCGCAGATCCAGATAGACGTTCTGGCCCACCAGATCCATGATCTGCTTCCTCGAGCGCTGGATGATGCCGCTCAATCTCCGGCCGTCCCTGCCCTCGATGATCGCCTTCTGGCCTGGGCGTTCGAGGTACAACACCGCGTAGATTTTCGTCCTGGTGTTGCCGCGGTCATCTGTCTCTGGAAGCATTTCATCGATCTGCACGGCCACCGAGTGGGGCAGCTCGTCGCGCAGCCCTCGCAGTGCTTCCTCGCGGATCAGCTCGGCGATTCGGGTCTCGATGTCCTCGTCCGTGATGTGGCCTTCCGGATAGAACCGCGGCCCTTCTGGAAGATTCTTTGCGAGCACATCCAACAGAACATCCAACTGAATATTCTCGGTCGCCGAGACCGGAACGACGTCGACATTCTCATTGCCGGTCGCTTCGACCAGCATCTCGTGCAAACGGACCAGCTGCTCACCCACCTGGTCTTTCCCAACTCGATCAAGCTTCGTCACGATGCCCACGATCGGTGTGTCCGGCTTGGTCTTCATCACCGCGTCGAGGATCCAGCGGTCGCCGGGGCCGATCTTCTCGTTCGCCGGAATAGTGATCCCGATGACGTCCACGTCCGCGAAGGTGTCCTTGACCACCTCGTTGAGCCGCTCGCCCAAAAGAGTGCGGGGGCGGTGCAACCCGGGGGTGTCCACCACGACGATCTGCGCGTCCTCGCGGTTCACGATGCCGCGGATCGGGTGGCGCGTCGTCTCCGGCTGGTCCGCCATGATGGCGATCTTCTCACCCACCAGCGCATTCGTCAGCGTCGACTTACCGGTATTCGGGCGCCCGACAAAGCTGACGAATCCGGAGCGAAAGTCTTCCGGGGTGTCGGTGAACTGGGAAAAGTGGTCCATGCCTGCATATGGTACTGCCACGAAACTGTCTTCCGGCTCCACGATGAGGTCCTGTCGCTCGACTAATGGCAGTCCGGCAAAGCTGTTGTCCAGTCGCGTCGTCTTCTGCGCTGCCACGACCATCCCGTACAAGGAGCTCGCAATGTGCTCGAGGCGGTCTTTCGGGGTTTCGTCGATAAGCGCCGTGTACATCGCTGCCGCGAGGTCTCCCGCACCGACGACATTGCCGCCGATGCGTGGCGTTTCCACGTACCAGGCAAAATCACCATCGATGTCGAGCATGCCGATCATGTCCGGATCGCCCGTGTCCACGCTCGTGATCAAGGCCCTCCCCTTCAGGGAGCGCGCTGCCTCAATCGTCTCCTCGATCGTGCTCAGCTCTTGTCCGGTGAGCAGCGCTAGCTCCCACTGGTTCGGGCAGATCGCGTCGGCGAGCGGAATGATCTCGTCTTTGAAAATGCCGGGAATATCGTCGTCGACAAAAGACCCCACCTTCGCATTACCGATGACCGGGTCGCACACCCATTCCGCATTCGGATTGGCGTGCTTGATCTCTTCTACTGCCTCGACGATGACGGAGGCAAGAGAAGAGGAGCCCAAATACCCCGTCAGCACTATGTCGACATCCGGGTAGGCGAAACTCATCCCGTCGAGAACATCCGCGACGTGCTTCGGCGGGATCTTCGGCCCACGCCACGACGGGTACTCGGTGTGGTTGGAGAAATTGACGGTGTGCACCGGCCAGACCTCGTGGCCGAGCCTCTGCATGGGAAAGACGGCCCCGGAATTGCCCACGTGGCCGAAAGAGACTGACGATTGGATCGAGAGAATATTCACAGCGCTTCAACCTCGATCTGCATCTTTTCGAGGGCAACACTTGCATCCCACGATTCGACATAGTGGCCGACAAACAGCGCGAATGCGACGTCGCGTGCGTGCTTTAACGGCGCCGACCACTTTTTCTCACCGACTACCGCGATCATCTCGTTCTCCGACATTGCCAGAATCGTCGACGGGCCCAGAGCCGAGTCGAGTTCTTCCATGCTCACCGCGACGACATCCGCCACAGCCGCAAGCTTCGTATCCGTCACCGCACCGCAGCAGTACACCGCATCCGGGTTCAGCTCCTTGACCTGCGCGACCGTGTCCACGACCACGTCGACGAGATCACTACCGATATCCCCGGACAGCACCACGTCGACGTCTTTGAGCGCCCCGCGGTCGTTGATGCCGGCGATCACTTCACGGATATCCTCAGCCGGAATGACCGGTCCCCTCCACGCGCCATAGCTAGTGGGGTTGGAGAGGTTCGCCGTGTGCACCGGCCACACCTCATGCCCGAGCCGCTGCAGCGGGTAATCACCGACACCGCCGTAGGCAACAGCCGGTCGGATGGAGAGGATGTTCTTCATGCACCTATTGTGCACCGTCACCGAATGTGTCCTTGACGAGGGTCCGCTCGGGTACGTCGATAAGCACGGTGCGCACCTTCACGCGTCCGCGGCGGTCGTGTCCGCCTTCTGCGGTGTAGCGTAATCCGTCGACTTCCACATAGGACCCCGGCAGCGGAACGCGCCCCAGCTCGTACGACAGCAAGCCCGCCACCGTCTCGACGTTGTCCGTGATCTCCTCGTCGAATTCGAGCTCGTAGTCGATCTCGTCATCGAGAAAATCAACGAGGTCGTCGAGAGGCAACCGCGCCTGCGCACGGTAGGTGCGGTCCAGAACTAATTCGATTGGCGCCTCTTCATCCGCATCGTATTCGTCGGCGATCTCGCCCACGATCTCCTCGAGAATGTCCTCCATGGTCATCAGGCCCGCAATACCGCCATATTCGTCGACGAGCACCGCGATATGCGTCTGGTCTCTTTGCATCTCCGCCAGCAGATCGTCCAGTGGCTTCGAGTCCGGCACGAATTTCGGCTCGCGCATCAGATCGGACACGCTCACCCCGCTGCCTCCGTCGGTGCGGTTGTAGGTCCGCTCCACGATGTCCTTCAGGTAGATCACGCCCACGATGTCGTCGACGCTCTCCCCGATCACCGGAACGCGCGAATGGCCCGAGCGGATCATCAGGTTCGCCGCCTGTCCGGCGGTCTTCTCCGCCTCGATCCACACCATCTCCGGGCGTGGCACCATCACCTGGCGCGCATGGGTGTCGGCCAGATCGAAAATATTCTGGATCATGCGGTGCTCGACGGTTTCCACCACGCCCTGCTCTTGAGCCATATCGACTGCTTCGCGCAGCTCGACATCGGTGGCGTACGGATTCTCCAGCGCCTCCTCGCCCGGGGTGACCAGGTTGCCGATCCAGATCAGCAGCTTCGACAACGGCCCCAGCACGACATAGACCACCGTCAGGATCTGCGCCGCCCGCAAAGAGATCGAGTACGGGTTCAGCTTGCCGGCACGCCGCGCGATCACACCGATCACGCCGAAGCGCATGAGCGTGACCGCCACGATCGCTGCCGTGATCGCCCAACCGTGAGATGGAATCGCATCCAAAGCAGCCAGCAGCGCGAACACCGCCGCCAACGTATCCAGCACGGTCTGGATCAGCGCGAGCAGACCCAAGTGGTTCGGCCGCGCATCGACGACACGCAAAAGTGACGGAGCGCCCCCGACATCGTCTTTGACCATCGATTCCACACGAGCCCTCGAGATGGGCACCAGCGCGGACTCGAGCATTTTGATCACGCCGGCCCCCAGCAGGGAGACCAGCGAGATCAACAGGTAGGTCACCCAGAGGTCCACTACTCGCCCCGCTTTTCGACGAGCCCGTCAAGCTCCTCACGGTCCGCCGCCGACGGGAATGCGTGCTTTCCGTCCGGCTTCGGCTGGAATTCAATGCCGCGGGCCGACAGATCGTCATACCAGTCAGCGAGAATCTCATTCTGCAACGCGAACATTTCCCGCTCGTCCGCCGGGGTGGCGTGGTCATATCCGAGCAGGTGCAAACACCCATGCACCGTCAGCAGCGCCATCTCGTGGCCGAGCGAGTGCCCAGCCGCATCCGCCTGTTTCCGGTCGTAGGCAGGACACAAAATGATGTCCCCCAGCATGGAAGGACCAACAGGCGTTGCATCCGGCCGGCCGGAACCGGGCGTGAGCTCGTCCATCGGGAAGCTCATCACGTCGGTGGGGCCGGGCAGGTCCATCCAGCGCACGTGTATATCCGCCATCGTGTCGGTGTCCACGCAGGTGATGGTCACCTCGGTGTCTGGGTGGACATCCATGGCGGTCAGGGCGAACGAGGCGACGTCGACAAGCATCTCCTCGTTGACGTCTGCCTCCCCGGACTCGTTGAGGACCTCGATGCTCATTGCTCATCTCCCTTATTTTGTGCGTCACACCGGTCGTAGGCGGCGACGATCCGGCTGACCAGCCTGTGCCTCACAACGTCCTTCGCGCTGAATTCCTGGAAGTGAATGTCTTCGACATCCCGCAAAACTCGGCGTGCCACCCTCAAACCGGACACGACTCCCCGTGGCAGGTCCACCTGCGAGATATCACCCGTGACCACCATCTTGGAGCCAAAGCCCAAACGCGTCAGGAACATCTTCATCTGCGCCGGCGTCGTGTTCTGCGCCTCGTCCAAAATCACGAAAGCATCGTTCAGCGTCCGCCCGCGCATATAGGCGAGCGGAGCAACTTCAATGATCCCTGCCTCCATCAGCTTCGGAATCATCTCCGGGTCGAGCATGTCCCGCAGCGCGTCGTAGAGCGGGCGAAGATACGGATCGATCTTGTCGTTCAGGGTTCCCGGCAAGAACCCGAGCTTCTCGCCTGCCTCCACCGCCGGGCGCGTGAGAATGATGCGCTTGACCTCTTTGGCCTGCAAAGCCTGCACTGCCTTCGCGACCGCCAAATATGTCTTACCCGAGCCCGCCGGGCCGATTCCAAACACAATCGTGTTCTCGTCGATCGCGTCGACGTACTCTCGCTGCCCAGCCGTCTTCGGGCGAATGATCTTCCCGCGGCGCGCGACGATCTCCTGCCCGAGAATCTCCGCCACGGATTCAGGCATGTCCGTTGCCATGATGTCCACTGCGTGCGTCACGGCATCAGACGTGATCACGATGCCGCGGCGCGCCATCGCTTCCAGCTCGGAGAGCACGCGGGAGGCATGCGCCACCTTGTCTACCGGGCCGCGCAGCATCACTGAACCGCCGCGCGCGAAGAGATCCACACCCAAAAGATCGTTCAGGGTGCGCAGATTCCCGTCCGTGACGCCCAAAACAGACTGCGCCAATTCAGGGTCGAGCTCATAGGAGCTTGAGACCAGTTCTGCCATGCGGTTCACCCTACCAGCGGGAAAGTGCCCCAATGGCACTCAATCCAGCGAATGCCGCCGACGCCGTGCGCAGCACTTCCGGCCCCAGCTTCACTTTCACAGCATTCAGCAGCTCCAGCTCGTCTTCACCGATTCCGCCCTCAGGGCCGACAATGAGGAACAGCTTATCGACGTCAAAATCCACCTCACCGATCCCCTTTGTCGCATCCTCATGGAGAACGAGAGCCGTTTCTCCCTGAATCAGCTCCGCCAGCTGATTCGTCGTCACCGGCTCATGCACCTTAGGGATCCATGCCCGCCTCGACTGCTTCGCCGCTTCCCGCGCAGTCGACTGCCACTTCTCCACATTCTTGGCCACCTTCGCGCCCTGCCACCGCGCGATAGTCCGGTGCGAGATCCACGGAACAATCACGTCTGCCCCGCCCTGCGTGGCTAAATCGACGGCGAGCTCCGCCCGCTCCGATTTCGGGATGGCTTGGACGACGATCACTTCCGGCCTCGGCCTCAAAACATTTTTCAGTTCGACGACACTCCCGAAAAGCTTGTCCTTTCCAGAAGTATTCGTCACCTCGACTTCAGCCACAGTCCCCCGGCCGTCGATAAGCGCAATGCTCTCGCCGGCCGTGATCCGTTTGACCGTGACTGCATGCCGCCCTTCGGCGCCGTCAAGCTTTCCCGAGGCCGGGTCGTCCGCGATGAAATACGGCAGGCTCATTAGAAGCGGAACCGGTCTCGCAGGCGGGAGAAGAAGCCCTCGTCCTGGCCTGCCTCTTCCTCGACGAATGCTGACCCATCGTGCGCGTCGCGCAGCTCCTCGAGGCGGTGGCGCTGATCCTTGCTCAAATCAGTCGGAATGACCACCTGGACGTGCGCGATCATGTCGCCAGCGCCCTCCCGGCGCAGCCGCGGCATGCCCTCGCCTCGAAGAACGATCTCCTCCTCAGGCTGCGTGCCTGCCGGAATATCGATCGTCGTGGTCTCACCAGAGAGATCTTCGACCTCCACCGACGTTCCCAGCGCCGCGTCGAACATCGGGACATTGACTTTGAGGTGCAAATTATCGCCCTCGCGGACGAAGACCGGGTGCGTTTCCGTGTCCACCTCGACGTACAGGTCGCCCGCCGGGCCGCCGCCGTGCCCGACCTCGCCCTGGCCTGCCATACGGATGCGCATGCCACCGACGATGCCCGCCGGAATCTTCACCGAAATATCCCGGCGCGAACGCACGCGCCCCTGGCCACCGCACTTCTGGCACGGATCCGTGATGATCTCGCCGAAGCCAGAGCACTTCGGACACGACGTCGTCGTCATGATGTTGCCAAGGAAAGACTGCTGGACCTGCTGCACCTGGCCCTGGCCACCGCACTCGTCGCAGGTGACCGGCTTGGACTCCGATTCGGAACCTGTTCCGTGGCAGTGCTCGCACAGGATCGCCGTATCCACCGTCACGTCCTTGCGCGTACCCGAATAGGCTTCCGCCAGCGAAATGGTCGTCCGCAGCAACGCATCGTTGCCCGGCTGCACGCGGGACTTGGGGCCGCGTCCAGCACCGCCGCCAGTGTCTCCGAAGAACGCCTCGAAGATATCCCCGAAGCCAAACCCGCCCTGCGGACCAGCTGCACGTCCCTGCTCCATGGGATCGCCACCGCGGTCGACGATGCTTCGCTTTTGCGGGTCCAGCAGCACCTCCTGGGCCACGGAAATCTCACGGAATTTCTCCGCGGCTTCTTCCGTGTCGTTCACATCGGGGTGGTACTTGCGCGCGAGACGTCGATAAGCCTTCTTGATCTCCGCGTCCGTCGCACCCTGGTCCACTCCGAGAATGCCGTAATAATCGCGAGCCATCTAAAATCCTTTGTTGCTAAATCTGTTTTCGTCTACATGTCCGGTAATGGTCAGCCGCCCTCTTCACCGAGGATATTGCTGATGTAGTGCGCCACGGCAGCGACTTTACGCATCGTACCGGGGTAATCCATATACGTCGGCCCAAGAACGCCGAGCCCGCCGAGCGTCTCGCCCGAGGTGCCGTACCCAGATGTCACGATGCTCGCCTTCGACAGCTCCTCGTCCTCGTTCTCCTGGCCGATCACCACCGAGACATTGCCCAGCTCCGGCAAGTTGGTCAAAAGCTTCAGCACGACCACCTGCTCCTCGAGCGCCTCCACGACGCTGAGGAGGTCCGTAGTTTTCGGCACCAGGTTCGCAGCTCCTGCAATGAGCACTCGGTCGCTCGGGTTTTCCACCAGCGTGTCGATGAGCACCGAAATCGCCCTGTTCAGCGGGTCTGCAATATCGTTCGGCGCTTCCTTCGCGAGGATCACCAGGGAGGTCGATGCATCCGCCATTGTTTTTCCAACAAGCGCCCGGTTGAGCAGGTCACGCAATTGAGCAAGAGCTTCGTCGCCGATCGGGGAAGCGAGCTCGACATTCCTCTGGTCCACGCGTCCGTTGTCGGTGATCAGGACGAGGAGGAGCCGCGTCGGCGTCAGAGCCACCACCTCGCAGTGCTTGACCCGCGAGACCGCCAACGTCGGCAGCTGCACCACCGCCGCCTGGTGAGTGAGCTGCGCCAAAAGATGCGCCGACCTGCGCATCACGTCTTCCAAGTCGACGCTCGATTCCAAGAACTCCGAGATCGCCCGTCGTTCAGGCAAAGAAAGCGGCTTCACATCGTTGATCGCATCGACAAAAGCCCTGTAGCCCTTCTCCGTCGGCACACGCCCGGAGCTCGCGTGCGGCTGCGCGATGAAGCCCTCCGCTTCCAGCACCGCCATGTCATTGCGGATTGTCGCCGACGACACATTGAGTTTGTGCCGCTCCACCAGCCGCTTCGAACCGACCGGTTCCTGGGAGGAGATATAGTCCGCAACGATCGCGCGCAGCACTGCCTGCCTGCGCTCGCGTGCGACACCCGCCATACTTGGCACTCTCCTTCCTCGACTGCTAAGTCACGAGTGTAGCGCCCTCGCTACTCCGCGGCCAAGATGTCCGTGATCACCCCGTCGATCAGCAGTCTGCCCGCATCGGTCGCGAAAATCCGTCCCGCTTCTTCCGCGAGCACACCACCGCGCGCATGCTTATCGACGACCCCTTGAGCTCCCCCGCCAATCCATTCCCTTGGAATCCCTTCCTTCAGACGCAGACCCAGCATGATCTTCTCGAAGTGCTCTTCTTCGTCCGAAATCGTCTCCGTGCCGTCGATCGGAAAAGCATTCTCGGCGAGCATCTGCTCGTATTTCTCCGGCCGCTTCACATTGAAATACCGGAACCGATCGACATATCCGTGCGCTCCAGGACCTGCGCCCCACCAATTGCCTCCCTGCCAATACAGCAGGTTGTGCCGGCATTCCCCGCCCGGCTTCGCCCAATTCGACACCTCGTACCAGTCAAATCCAGCCCCTTCGAGGCGCTCCGCGATGATCTCGTACCGGTCGGCGTACACATCTTCTTCCGGTGCTGGCAGTTGACCTTTCCTGATCTTCCGCGCCATCGCTGTGCCGTCCTCCACGATGAGGGAATAGGCAGACACATGGTCTACCTCCGCGCTGAGCACAGCATCCAGGGATTTTCGCACATCATCGTCCGTCTCCGTCGGGGTGCCGTAGATCAGGTCCAAATTGACATGCTCGAAACCGGCCCTTTTGGCCTCTTTCGCCGCCTCCACCGCACGCCCCGGCGTGTGCTGGCGGTCCAGCACCTTCAACACCGGCGTCGACGCCGACTGCATTCCCAAGGACACCCGGTTGAACCCTGCCTCCTTGAGTCCCTCGAAATAAGCCGGGCTCGTCGATTCCGGGTTCGATTCTGTGGTCACCTCTGCGTCTGTGGCCAACCCGAAGGTGTTTCTGATCCGTGCCAGGATCCGTCCCAAACCATCTGCCCCCAACAGAGACGGAGTGCCGCCGCCGACAAAGACCGTTTCCGCCGTCCGGCCCACTTTTTCTGCCGCCAGCTCCAGTTCCTTTTCAAGCGCGACGAGATAGGCCTCATACGAGCTTTCCGTCTCGCTCGGCGTGTACGTATTGAAATCGCAGTAGCCGCACCGGGTCGCACAGAACGGAACGTGGACGTAGACACCGAATCCTTTGGTCATAGAGGTCACTTTAAGATCCCTGTGGATTTCGATCACATTCTTGCCGCCTCAAGCACAGAAACCCCAGATCAGATTTGGTTGAGCCGGCAAGCACTCGGTCTATATCCACCCGCTAGGCGCCGCGCCGCGACCGCTTCGCCGCCACCTTCGCCACGATGGCATCCACGCGGGCACGCTCCTCCAAGAATTTCGGCGGGTTAGACCCTCGCATCGCCCGGGTGAACCCGGGGTGCTCAGCTGCCACCGCATCGAGCCAGCCGTCCACGGCCGACTCCACCAGTTCACCCACCCGCGCATACAGGTGCGGAAGAGAAACCGCGGCGAGGTTCTGCGCCACCATGTCGGTCTGCTCGAGGGTGTAGTCGACCACTTCCTCGAGGTGCTGCACGATCAGGTCAGTCCTTTGGGTGCACACTTCCGTCATCGCTTTCACCGGGGAAGGCGAGCTCAACGGAAACAGCTCGAACAGTCCGACCGCGTCGAGTGGCTCCGGCTCCGGCAGCCGCTCATTGGCGGGCAGCGCCGCAGAGATGGACCCAGCCTTCACACCGGAAACGAGCGCCTGGCGCAGACCGATCAGCTCGCCGACCACGCGGCGAGCATCAGTGCGGGCATCGTCGACGATCTCGGAGAACTCGGCCAGGCAGTCGTCGGTAAGCTCCCCATCGTAATCCGCGATGGCCTCAGCAATGTGCTCGATGTACTCCGCAACCTCGTCGCCGATGTTGTAGACCTCTTGGGTCAATTCGCGGTGGCGCAGCGTCGCGGCAGTCCGGTGCACACTGGCCCCCTTCAATTCGAGTCACATTATGGCGTTCGAGCGTTGACTCTAGGCCACAGCTTCACAGCGTTTTGTACGGCGCGCCGAGACCTACCCGTAAAGCTTCCGCATCTGGTGCGCGAAGTGGTCCATCACCACTGGACGCTTCACTTTCAGCGTGGCCGTGAGCTCGCCGTCTTCTTCGGTGAGGTCGCGGGGAAGAATCCGGAATTTCTTGATCTGTTCCGCCCGACTGACCGAAGCATTCACGCGGTTCACCGCATCCTGCACTTCACCGCGCAGCTCAGGCAGCTTGGCCAATTTGTACGTCGGCATGTCCAGCCCTCGCTGCTCTTTCCAGCGCACCAGCGCATCTTCATCGAGCGCGATCAGCACGCCGATGAACGGCTTTCCGTCACCCACCACGACCGCCTGGGAAATCAGCGGGTCCTGCCGGAGCATTTCCTCGAGCGGCTGCGGTGCGACATTCTTTCCGCCCGAGGTCACCAGAATGTCCTTCTTGCGGCCGGTGATGGTGATGAAGCCATTCTCGTCGATTTCACCGAGATCGCCGGTGTGGAACCAGCCGTCGATAAGCGCTTCTTTTGTTGCTTTCTCGTTCTGCCAGTACCCGACGAAAATCCCGTCGCCCGAAAAACAGATCTCCCCGTCTTCGGTCGTCTTGGCGGAATAACCGAACATCGGCTTGCCCACGGACCCGATCTTCGCGTCTTTTCCGAAATTCACGGCGGCCGCCGACGCAGTCTCCGTCAGCCCGTACCCTTCATACACGGGCAGCCCGGCCCCACGGAAGAAATGCCCAAGCGGAACGCCCAACGCGGACCCGCCCGAAATTCCGTACTGCACATTGCCACCTAGACCTGCGCGGATTTTCGAGTACACGAGCTTGTCAAAGAGCTTTTGCTTGAGCTTCAAGCTTATCGACGGCCCCTGTTTTTCCATCGCCTTCGAGAACTCAATGGCAGTCTTCTCGGCCTCTTTGAAGATCCGTGCACCGATCGCTGAGCCGTCCGATGCCTTCACGTAGGCGGCATTGCGTGCCTTCTCGTACACGCGTGGAACGCCCAACACCACGTCCGGCTGCGCGCGCTGGAATTCCGCCGCGATCGTCTTCACATCCGACCAGTGAGTCTGCAACGTGCCCGAAATCGTCGCGAGCAGGTGCACCGACCGCGCCATCACGTGCGCGAGCGGCAAATAGGTGACCATCTTCGTCCCCGGTCCTGCGATCTTTCCGATCGGGTGCTGCTGCAGGCCACGCACTTGGAAGATCCAATTCAGGTGGGTGATGATGCAGCCTTTGGACCTTCCCGTCGTCCCCGACGTGTACACCAGCGACGCGATGTCGTCATGAGAAATACTCTTGATTCTCTCGTCCAGAATCTCATCGCCGACCACTTCCCCGGCGCGTTCCAAGTACCCAATCGCGTCCTCGTTGAACAGGAGAATCTGTTTCAAGTCCGTCTCGGTGAGGTGCTCGAATTTCACGCCGTGCTCGTGCGTTTCCCCGATCGCGAGCACCGCGCCTGAATCCTCCACGATCCACTGGATCTGGTCAAGCGAGCTCGTTGGGTAGATCGCCACCGTTGTCGCACCGGCCGCCATGATGGCGAAATCGATGACCGCCCATTCATAGCGCGCCCCCGACAGCAGCGCGATTCGATCGCCTTTCTCCACCCCAATACCAATGAGACCTTTGGCGACGCGGCGCACATGCGCGACGAATTCCGCCGCCGTCACATCGACCCAATCATGCTCACCGGGGCGAGAAAACAGGACGATATCCGGACTCTTCTCCGCAGTAGCCACCAGTGCCGAGTAGCAATTCTCGTCGGGAGCAACCTCAAATCCAGCAGGAACAGTGAATGTGGTCACGAAAAGCCTCCTTTACGGCAAATACTTTCTGCCTACAAAGTACTTGCCACGAAGGAGGCTCGTGGGCGTTTTAGCGGTACATGCGCTCGATCTGCTTCTCGAAGTTCTCCATGACCACCTTGCGCTTCACCTTCAGCGTCGGAGTGATCTCGCCTTCTTCCTCGCTCAGGTCGCGGGTGAGAATGCGGAATTTCTTGATCTGCTCGGCGTGGCTGACGGTCTTATTCGCCTCGTTGACCACGTTCTGGACGGCTGCGCGCAGCTCGGTCGTCTTCACCAGTTCCTTCAGAGGACGGTCTCCCAGACCGTTATCCGCCTGCCAACGACGCAGCTCGTCCTCGTCGATGGTGACCAGGAGACTGACAAACGGCCGGCCGTCGCCCACCACGACCGCCTGGGAGATCAACGGATCGGAACGCATGATGTCTTCCAGCGGCCCAGGCGAGACATTCTTGCCGCCGGCGGTGACGATCAGGTCCTTCTTGCGGCCCGTGATCTTCACATAACCCTCGTCGTCGATCTCGCCGAGGTCGCCGGTCACAAACCAGCCGTCGACAAGCGCTTCGTTCGTGGCTTCCTCGTTGTTCCAGTAGCCCTTGAACACACCGTCACCCTTGAAGCAGATTTCCCCGTCCTCGTTGATCTTGACGGAGTAGCCGTTATTCGGCTTGCCGACGGTGCCGATCTTCGTGCCGCCCGGGTAGTTCACGCAGGCAGCCGCCGCCGTCTCGGTGAGGCCATACCCCTCGTAGATCGGAATGCCCATGCCGCGGAAGAAGTGGAGCAAATCAGTCGAAATCGCGGATCCACCTGAGATGGCGAGCTGAGCCTTGCCGCCAACAGCCTCACGCAACTGCTTGTACACCAAGCGGTCGAAGATCTTGTGGCGCACACGGGAACGAAGCGAAAGACGCTCCCCCGAGTCCATTGCCTTTGAGTGCTCGATGGCGACCTTTTCCGCCTCGAGGAAGGTCTTCGCCTTGAATGCAGAACCTTCCGCGGCCTTGTTGTACGCGCCGTCGCGCACCTTCTCGAACACGCGCGGAACGCCGAGCAGCATCTCCGGCTCGAAACGCTGCAGCGCCAGCGTCAGGGTGCGCATATCCGACCAGTGCGCCTGGTGCGCACCGCCCATCGCGCTCGCAAGCGCCACCGAACGCGCCAAAACATGCGCCAGCGGAAGAATCGTCATGTAGTGCGTCGCGTCTTTGTCATTGATCAGATGGCCGATCTTGTTGGTCAGCAGAGCCTTTGTCTGCGATGCCCACACCAGGTGGGTGAGGATGCAGCCCTTCGGGCGGCCAGTGGTGCCCGAGGTGTACACAAGCGACGCCAAATCATCATGCTTGATATTGGCGATGCGCTCGTCGATCACGGAGTCCTCGATCTCACGGCCGTCCGTGGTCAAAGCGCCGACAGCACCCGTCGCGAACGACAGCGAACGCTGCACCTGCGACGGAGATCCTTCTAGGCGCGGAGTGCCGTCCTCGCGCAGAATCAGGTAGTCGTACAGGTGACGGTTCCGCTCGCTATCGGTGATCACGAGCTTCGCGCCGGAATCCTCCGCAATCCACTGCACCTGGTGCTCGGACGACGACGGGTACACCGGCACGCTCGCCGCGCCCGCCGCCCAGATGGCGTAGTCCAGCAGCGCCCACTCGTAGCTGGAGTCCGCCATCAGGATGACGCGGTCGCCCTGCTCCACCCCATTGGCGACAATACCTTTGGCGACAGCGCGGACCTGCTTGGCAAATTCCTCGCCCGTCACCTGCACCCAGTCGCGCCCCTCCGGGCGGGAGAAGAAGGTCTGATCAGGATGCTTCTCGCATTGGGCGAGCATCATGGTCAGACAGTTGTCTCCCGGCGCCAGCGTGAATTCAGCAGGCTTAGTGAAGACTTTGGATTCTTGTGCAGTCACGGTGAAACCTCCCTCGGTGTGGGCTATCTAACACTGACCGTACTACTGCCCCATGCGTCACCGCTCACCAGCATCAACACTTTTGACCAGGAAATCTGTGGAAGTTGTCATTCTTTGGCACAATGACGTGTTGTGGCTGATACGGAACTGCTCGAGCAACTCGCAACCGCCTACGGTTTCAGTTTGACCTACCGAGGCCAGAACAACGAGATCGTGGCTTCGCCGCGCGAGTCCCTCGTCCACCTACTCAAAGCACTCGATGTTCCGCTTTCCGACGACCCCGCGCCCGAAGAGCTCACCGAAGCCCTCCACGCGTGGCGCACCCATTGGGACACCCGCCCGCTACCCCCAGTGGTCATCGCCCGTGAGGGCCGTGAGACCTATTTCAACGTCCACGTTCCCGAAGGCGCGCCGGCGGAGGTGACCATCACTCTGGAGGATGGAACGACGTCCACCGCTTACCAGGACGAGAACTGGGCACCGCCGACTGAAGGTTGGGGCGAAGCCACCTTCCACACCCGCGGCGACCTGCCGACCGGCTGGCACACTATTCACTTGAAATCGGATGGAATCGACGAGACGTGCTCCCTCGTGGTCACTCCCCAGATGATCCGCCGCAATCTCGAGTTCCTCAACGACCCGGCATACGGCGTGATGGCACAGCTCTACTCGGTGCGCTCGAAGCATTCCTGGGGCATCGGCGACTTCCACGATCTTGGAAAGCTCGCAGAAGTCCTCGCCCGAAACGGCGCCGAGTTCCTGCTGATCAACCCCGTTCACGCAGCCCAGCCCCTTCCCCCGATCGAGGACTCCCCGTACCTGCCCACATCCCGCCGCTTCATCAACCCCATCTACATTTCGGTCGAGGATGTCCCCGAATACGAGCTTCTCGACGATGACACCCGCGAAGACATCGAAGAGTTAGCCGCCGAGTTCAAGGCCCTCAACACCTCGCCCGCATTCATTGAACGCAACGCGATTTTCGATGCAAAACTCGCCGCGCTCAACGAGCTCTTCTATGTTTTCGAAGAGTCCGGGGACCACGAGGCATTTCAGGAATTCGTCGAATTCGAGGGAACCGGATTACTCGATTATGCGCGCTGGTGCTCAAAACAGGAACTCGACATCGACTCCGACGACCTGCCCCGCTTCTACATGTGGCTCCAGTTCGTCGCCGACAACCAAAGGAAAGCTGCGCAGCAGGCAGCTATCGACGCCGGCATGTCCATCGGCATCATGACCGATCTCGCAGTGGGTGTTCACCCCGGCGGATCAGACGCTCATACTTTGCGCAGTGTCCTCGTCCAAGACGCCTCCGTCGGCGCCCCGCCTGACGCGTACAGCCAGTACGGACAGGATTGGTCCCAGCCACCGTGGAACCCGTTCAAGCTGGCAGAGAATGGATATACTCCCTGGCGCGAACTGCTCCAGACAGTCCTGCGCCACTCCGGTGGCATCCGCGTCGACCACATTCTGGGCCTGTTCCGCCTCTTCTGGATCCCGCGCATGGGCACCCCGGCCGAGGGCGCTTACATGAACTACGACCACGAGGCCATGCTCGGCATTCTGGCCCTCGAGGCCGACCGAGCAAACGCCGTCGTCGTCGGCGAAGACTTGGGCACCTTCGAACCGTGGGTCCAAGAGGAGCTGCGCGACCGCGGCGTGATGGGCACCTCCGTCATCTGGTTCGAGCATTCCCCCACCGGCCAGCGCCCCATGAACCCGCAGGAATACCGCAATCTCGCGCTTTCCTCCGTGGGCACTCACGATCTCCCACCGACCGCCGGTTACCTCTCGGGCGCCCACAACGAACTGCGCTACCAGCTCGGGCTCGTGGATGATTCCCTCGAGGAGCTCGACGCCCACGATGTCGCCTGGCAATCCCACGTGCTCAACACCGCCCGCGAACATGGATTCTTCGCCGACACTCCCCTCGCCGACACCGATTTCGACGGACTTGGAAGAGACGAACGAGGAGACGTCGACGACCTAGTCATCGCCCTGACCCGCTTCATCGCCGGAACCAGTTCAGCGTTGACCTGCACCAACCTCGTGGACATGGTCGGCGATACCCGCATTCAGAATCAGCCGGGCACGAACTCCCACCAGTACAAGAACTGGTGCGTGCCGTTGAGCGATAAAAACGGCAATGCCGTCCTCATCGAGAATCTGGAAGACATCGACCTCTTCCACAAGGTCGCCGCGGCTAGCGCTAGAACAGCCCGATAATCCCCATCACCAGCACGAGTGCGATGAGCACCCACAGTGCTTGGGTGACGCGGGAACGGGGATACTTCCTGCGCGCCTTCGGCAGTTTCATGTCCTCTTTGCGCAGGTCTTCGGGGTTAGCCATGGCTTCCTACTCTACGTCACCAGCCAGCCAGTCCACCAGCCTCAAGATACCGACGGCCACGAGCATGGCAATGGGCAGCGCAAATACCAAAACAATGGGCAGCTGCAGCCACGGACTTGCCTGCGTCAGTTCTATCATGTCGCTTAAGCTTAGGCTCCATGAGCTCTCCCGTTGAAGTGACGTGCCCTGCCGGGACTGTGATTGGAAAATCCGGAGGAGAAATCTCCTATTTCCACTCCATTCCTTTTGCGCATTTCCCCGCTCCTTTCGACGATGCAGAAATGGCGCCGAAGGGAGAACTCATCGACGCGCAAACGCCCGACCCCGAAAAAATCGCCCTCACCATCGTTGCGCCGAAAAACGCAAAGGAAGCTCCCGTCATCGTCCATATTCACGGCGGCCGCTTCGAAATGGGCGACCACGAAGATGTCGCATCGCCCGGTGAAGCGCTCGCCGAAAGCGGTGTCATTCTCGTGCGCATCGGCTACAGGAAGAAGCTTGCGGGCCTCGTTCCTTTTCGCGACGACCAGCCCCACCATTTCCGTGCCGTCGACGATGTCAATCTCGGTCTCGAGTGGGTCCAGCAAAATATCGAGGCTTTCGGCGGCGACCCCACCAATGTCACGCTCACTGGCCAATCCGCCGGCGCCGCCATCGTGTTGTGGCTCATGAGGAAAGACCACTACCGCGGCGCTTTTCGACGGGCCGTGGCCATGTCCCCCGCCTTTCCCCACAAGAATTTCCGCCAGAGGAAATCCGCCCTTCGGATTCCCACCACCAGAACGTGGCTCAATAAGGCAAAACCAGACACACTCGAGCGCGCCTACAAACGTTTGCGCCGCCGCTACCCGACAGACATGGCTTTGGGCCCCACCCCCCTGAAGCCCGAAGAAATGGCAGACATCCCTCTGGTCATTTCCTCCCATGACCAGGAATTCCAGCATCCGATCATTGGAAAACGCCTGACCAACAAGATCATTCTCCGCTGGGTCAAAGCAGTAGTCGACAACGCCCCCGGAAAAGTCTGGCACGTCCGGTTCACCGAAGGCTCAAAGCACTGCGACGAGCTATTTCCGCTTTTCGACGGCCCCCTTACCCCCTGGCTCGTCGACTATGCAAAATTCGGAAACCCCAACCTCACTGAGGAAACTGCTCTAGCTCTTCCACCAGCCACGGCGAAAAGATGAATGGAAAACTTTTGACCGCTTCCTTCAGGTTTTCCATCGAGACCCACTCAAATTCACACACCTCGTCCGGGTTCGGCTCGAGTTTTCCGTCCAATTCCGCGAAAAAGACCGGGCAAATCTCGTTCTCCACGATCCCCGACGCATCCACCGCTCGGTAGCGAAATTCGGGCAGCACCGACTCGATATTTGTCACTGTCGTGCCCAACTCTTCAGATGCCCTTCTGACCAGCGCCTCTTCGAATGTCTCGCCAGGCCCCGGGTGCCCGCAGAAACTGTTGGTCCACACTCCCGGCCACGTCAGCTTGTTCAAGGCCCGACGTGTCAGGAGAACGTTGCCAGCATCATCGAAAAGCCATGCAGAAAATGCAAAATGAAGAGGAGTGCTGGCTGTGTGCACCTCGCCTTTGCGAGCAGTTCCCTTCTCTTTTCCGTCCTCGGTGCACAGCACCACGAGCTCATCCACTAGTTGTTCAGATTCCCTTCAAAAACGACGTTGCCGATCTTGAACGTCGCGTCGTAAAGATTGCCCGAGCTCACGTCGAATGCGTACTGAACATTCATCGTCGCGCCTTTGCCCAGCGGAAAATCAAGCCCTTCAAGCTCGATGCCGGCGTCTTCCGCGCTGAGGCGGCTAGCTTTTTCTCCGCCGTCGTACGTGAGTTCAGGCTCGCCGAGCGCCTCCGGCGGCATGATGTTGTCCGAGTGGTTCTTCACCGCGACTGTGACGACGGTCCCGCCGTTCGGCGCGTAGTTGGTTCCCTGCCACTTGTAGGAGACATCCATGCCCGGGTCTTCGACGGACTCGCCACTGATTTCGTCGGTTGTGAGCGGCTCAGCGCTGTGTGTCTCGAATTCTTCCGGCTCTTCAGTCGGCGTCGCCACACCCGTGGTCGGGGTGAGCGAGCCCTCTTGGTCCACGACCTCATCATCCCCACATCCAGCGAGCAGAAGCAATGAAGATACTGCCGCGATGGTGCCAAGAGCCTTGCGCGTCATCATGAGCCTTCCCTGTCGACGAAACTTCAACACACTTTACAGTGGAGTCCGTGCAGCCACTATTTCGAGTCATCCGTAGCGCGTCCGCACTTTGGCCCTACTACGTCGGCATTGTCGTCATCTCCTCGGTCACTGCGGCGCTCCACCTTGTGTCTCCGTTCATCATTCGCGAGGCCACCGACACGATTGTCGAGGGAAAAGATCTCGACCCCATTGTGTGGCTCGCAGTCGCCCTGTTTGCGGCGTATTCCGCTAATACATTGATGCAGAATATCGGCGAATACCTCGGCGACGTCGTCTCCGCACGGATCAGGCAAACACTCTCGACGCGATATTTCGCCAAACTTCTCTCTCTGCCCCAAAGCTATTTCGACGGTCAAGTCACCGGCACGATCATCGCCCGCCTGGACCGCTCGATCATGAATATCACGCAGACGGTCCAGACCTTTTCCAACACGTTGTTGCCGATGCTCCTGCAGGTCATCGCGATCCTCGGCATCACCGCTTTCTTCTACTGGCCGCTCACCCTCCTCCTGCTTGCGCTATTTCCTATCTACCTCGCGCTGACTGCCCTGACGTCGAAACGCTGGCAGAAATACGAGAAGGACAAGAACGAGCAAATCGACCTCGCCAACGGCCGCTTCGCCGAGGTCGTCGGCCAAGTGAAGGTCACCAAATCTTTCGTCGCTGAGACCCGTGAGCTCCAAGAGTTCAGCGATCATTATGGAAAGACCATCGATCTCACTCGCCCGCAATCCCGCTGGTGGCATGGAATGGACGTTGCCCGCGGCATGGCGATGAATGCCGTCTTTTTGGGCATCTATTTGATCCTGTTCGTCCAGACCTACAACGGCCGCTTTTCCATCGGCGACATGGTCATGCTCATCCAGCTGGTCACGATGGTGCAACAACCAGTCCAGATGATGAGCTGGCTTGTCGATTCCGCCCAGCGCGCCATCGCCGGCTCCCGCGACTATTTCAAGGTGATGGACCAGCCGATCGAGGACTCCGCAAACCCCCAAGTCGTCTCCGCGACGAATTCCGCCGATGTTCCCGATCTGAACACCACGCCCACGCAGCCACTTCCTGCGGGCGAGCCGACCATCCGATTCGACAACGTCAGCTTCTCCTACGACGACGAAGAGCCCGTCCTGTCCGATATTTCCTTCTCCGCCCGCCATGGAGAAAAAATCGCCCTCGTCGGTGAGTCCGGCGGTGGAAAATCGACTCTCGTCAATCTCATTTTGGGCTTGTATCCCATCAATCACGGTTCGCTCACCATCTGCGGTAAAGACATCGACAACGCCGATATCGAACGCGTCCGCGCCTCCGTCGGAGTCGTCTTCCAAGAACCTGCGCTCTTCTCCGGCACGATCCGCGAGAACATCGCGTATGGAAACCCAAACGCATCCGAAAACGAGATCATTGAAGTGGCCAAGCGCGCCAATGCACACACTTTTATCTCGGGCTTCGCCGACGGCTACGACACCGTCATCGGCGAACGCGGTCTGCGACTTTCCGGCGGCCAAAAACAGCGCGTGGCCGTCGCTCGCGCCATGCTCAAGGATGCACCAATCCTCGTCCTCGACGAAGCGACATCAGCGCTCGACACCAAATCCGAACGCGCCGTCCAAGCCGGGCTCGACGAATTGATGAAGGACCGGACCACCATCATGATCGCGCACCGCTTATCGACGATCGCCTCCGTCGACACCATCATCACCCTCAAAGATGGAAAAATTGACGAGATCGGCACCCCCTCCGAACTCGCCGTCTCCGGCGGAATTTATTCAGAGCTTCTCGCACTAACAGCGTCGTCTTCTGCAAAAGACCGCAAGCGCCTCAAAGCCTTCGGGTTCAAAGCGTAGGTTGGGAGCCATGCAGTTCCCAGATCTTGAGACCCTCCGCGCCCGCGGCACCCGCAAGTGGACCCAATTCGGGGACGATGTTCTTCCCTTGTGGGTCGCCGAAAGCGATTTTCCCACCGCCGAGCCGGTGAAGCGAGCGATTCAGGATGCAGTGGACCGCGAGATGTTTGGCTACACCCCCGCCCACCACACGCTCGGAAACTCCTTGAGCAATTTCTATGCACAACAATACGGCTGGGCGCCTAGCCCGGAACACATTTTCCCCGTCGCCGACGTGGTGCGTGGCATGCTCTTGGGCATCCAGTACTTCACCAAGCCTGACTCTCCCGTCATCGTTCCGGTTCCCTCATATCCCCCGTTCCTCGAGCTTCCCGAGACTGCCGGCCGCGAGATGGTCGAGGTCGGGGCAAAGGACGGCCTAGACCTCATGGAAGTCGACGCCGCATTCAAAAACGGTGCTGGCTCCATCTTGCTCGCGTCGCCGAATAATCCGTGGGGCTACACATTCGACGAGGAGGAGCTCGTCCAACTGTGCAATATCGCCGCCAAATACGGCGCCCGCGTGCTTGTCGACGAAATCCACGCCCCCATCGTTTACGAAAACTCCCACCTCTGCGCCGCTAACGTCAGTGACACCGCCGCAAACGTTTGCATCACCGTCACCGCGACCTCCAAGGCGTGGAATGTCGCCGGCCTCAAGTGCGCCCAGATGGTCTTCAGCAATGAAAACGATGCAGAGACCTGGAAGAATCTCACCGGAGTAGCAAAGGACGGCACCGGCACCCTCGGCATCGTCGCCGCCCAAGCCTGCTACGACCACGGAAAAGAAGCCCTGGATGACCAAGTCAAAACTCTCAAGTCCAATCGAGATTATTTGATCGAGAACCTCCCAGAAGCCATCCCCGGTATCGAGTTCACCAAACCTCAAGCCACCTACCTCATGTTCCTCGATTTCAGAGGCACTGCGATCAAGGATGAAAAACCAGCTGCGTGGATTCGTCGAGAAGCGAAAGTCGCACTGAATGAGGGAATCACTTTCGGCACCGGCGGTGCGCACCACGCACGTCTGAATTTCGCCACCAGCCCCGAAATCTTGGCCGAAGCACTCGACCGGATTTCGACCGCTATTGTTAGGGGCCATGGACGCGACTGACGAGCAAGGCTTCCTCATTGAGGCGGACGCCAGCAAATACGATCCCCCCACCCCCGCTCCCGGCAACGAGCCCTGGGAACGCCCCGACCCTGAGTGGTACAAAGACGCCGTATTCTACGAAGTCCTCGTCCGCGCTTTCTACGACCCAGATGGTTCTGGCTCCGGCACCCTGAAGGGCCTCGAAGAAAAGCTCGACTACCTGCAGTGGCTCGGTGTCGACTGCCTGTGGCTTCCGCCGTTCTACGATTCGCCCCTGCGCGATGGCGGCTACGATATCCGCGATTTCCGCAAGGTCCTCCCCGAATTCGGCACCGTCGAGGACTTCGTTTCGCTTGTCGACGCCGCCCACAAGCGCGGTATCCGCATCATCACCGACTTCCCCATCAACCACACTTCTGACACGCACCCGTGGTTCCAGGAGTCCCGCCGCGACCCGAACGGCCCCTACGGCGATTTCTACGTCTGGTCCGACACGCCTGCCCCGTACTCTGAAGCCCGCATCATCTTCATCGACACCGAAGAGTCCAACTGGACCTACGACCCGGTGCGCAAGCAGTACTTCTGGCACCGCTTCTTCTCCCACCAGCCAGATCTCAACTACGACAATCCACAAGTTCAAGATGCCGTCATCGATGTCATCCGTTTCTGGCTGGACCTCGGCATGGACGGCATCCGCCTCGACGCGATTCCGTACCTTTTCGAGCGCGAAGGCACGAACTGCGAAAACCTCCCCGAGACGCACGAATTCATCAAACGCGTGCGCAAGCTTTTCGACGAAGAGTACCCCGGCCGTTTCCTCCTCGCCGAAGCCAACCAGATGCCCGACGAGGTCGTCCAGTATTTCGGCGACAGCGACGAGTGCCAGATGGCTTTCCACTTCCCGGTAATGCCGCGCATCTTCATGGGAATCAGCCAGGAATCCGCGCAGCCGATCATCGATATCCTTCGCGAGACCCCCGATATTCCGGAGTCCGCCCAGTGGGGCATCTTCCTCCGCAACCACGACGAGCTCACCCTCGAGATGGTCTCGGAGGACGAGCGCGATTTCATGTACACCACCTTCGCCACCGACCCCCGTATGCGCGCGAATGTCGGCATCCGCCGCCGTCTCGCTCCTTTGTTGGGTGGCCACCGCGACCGCCTCGAGCTGGCGCACGCCCTCCTGCTGTCGCTTCCCGGTTCCCCATTCCTCTACTACGGCGACGAGATCGGCATGGGCGACAACATCTGGCTTCCCGACCGCGACGGTGTCCGCACCCCCATGCAGTGGAATGCCGACCGCAACGGCGGCTTCTCCCGCACCGATCCCGAGCGCCTCTACCTGCCGGCCATCCGCAACGACACGTACGGCTACCAAGCCATCAACGTCGAATCCCAGATGGAACGTGAAAATTCACTGCTCCACTGGGTCCGCGAGCACGTGCACATCCGCAAGCAATACAAAGCTTTCGGGCGCGGCGACTACCAGGAAGTCGAGCACACCAACCCCCAGGTTCTCGCCTTCATCCGCGAATACGATGGAGAACGAATTCTCTGCATCAACAACATGAGCTCGCTGCCCCAGCCAGTCGAAATGAACCTGTCGCACTTCGCAGGAGTCGTTCCCCGCGAGCTGTCCGGCAACATCGAGTTCCCCGCCATCGGTGAACTTCCGTGGCTAGTCACCCTCGCCCCACACGGCCACTTCTGGTTCGATATTTCCTAACTCCCCTCACAGATCATGGACCTGAAAAAGACTCGTTTTTACGGCGCGAAATCAGAAGAGATTCTGAACCAAAAAGTCGTCGCGGAGATCCCCGCCAAGAATTATGCATGGCAGATTCTCGAAGTCGACCACGGCAAAATCGACCATTATCAGGTCCTCATCTCCAACGACGAGGACATCCTCGACACCGATGAGGGCGCCCAAACGTACGTGGAGCACCTCCCCAGTTTCGGTGAAATTTCCGGGGACATGTCGGGAAAGACCGCTCACCCACTTCGAGCTGATCAGTCGAATACCTCCCTTATCGTGGACGAGAAGTGGATCCTGAAGGTCTTCCGCAAGCTCGAAACTGGATTGAATCCCGACGTCGAGCTTTTGAGCGAAATTTCCGACTGCCCGTACGTCGCCGGCGTTCGCGGCCACCTCACCCGCGATGGCCAAACCCTGGCGATGATGCAACAGTTCATCACCGACGGCCGCGACGGTTTCCAACTCGCGCTCGACCCAGGACTGGAAAGCGAGCATGAACTCGGCGCCGCCATACGGACCGTGCACGAAGCACTTTCAGACGCTTTCGGCACGGAATCAGTCTCTGGCTCCCAGATCCGCGATTCACTCAACGCGCATCTCGACGAGATTCTCACTCAAACTGATGCCCTCAATCCTTTCGAAGACAATTTGCGGGAAATTTACTCACGGGTGCCGGATGATCACGTAGACATTCAGCGCATCCACGGTGATCTTCACCTGGGTCAGACTCTCCTTTCTGATCGCTGGTATTTGATTGATTTTGAGGGCGAACCTGCCCGCCCCCTTGAACAAAGGCGGCTGCCAGATCATCCTTTGCGGGATGTCGCCGGAATGGTGCGAAGTTTCGGGTACGTGCATGCAATGGGGGGTCAGGCTGACGTCGATAAGCTGCTCGCTGGGTACGAAATCGAGCCGAATCCGATCCTGGATGCGTACATCGCTGACAAAGCTGCGTACGAAGTCGTCTACGAATCCAACAACCGGCCCGACTGGGTCGAGATCCCGTTGCGCGCGATCCGCGAACTGTCCTAATCCTCCGGCGGCGGCTCGTAGGTGGGCATGGGCTCCGGGTGGAAGGGGAAGCGCAGTCCGTACTTCTCCTCCAATTCCAGGAGTTTTTCGAGGCACGCTTCGTAGTCGAAGTCCTTCTCGAAATCATCCAGGACCTTGTGGCACTGCGCGAAGAACCTGGCGTTTTCGCGCTTGAGCCGTCTGACGTCGTTGAGCGAACGCGACCACTTCGGATTCGTCGGGGTGATCTGGCTTTCGAGCACGCTTTCCGGTTCCACTCGGGCATACGTTCCATCCGCGAAGAGCCACACGACCTCACCGGTGACCGGATCCGGGACGTAGAACGCCAGACGGTCAGTCTTCATGTTGTGGTGATGCTGGCAGAGGCAGTAGAGATTATCTGCGTTCGTCTGGCCTCCTTCGTCGTACGGGATCCGGTGATCCAGCTGGCACGACCAGGCGTCGCGGCTGCACCCCGGGTAGATACAGGTTCCGTCGCGGCCGCGAACAAAAGCTCTGACTTTCTCGGGTGCGACGTAGCCGGCAACGGTGTGAGCCGCAGCCCCTTCAAGGTCGATCACGCTGATATTGAACGAGTGGAACATTTCGGTGCCGACAGCGCCCGACCACCCGAAACCGGGAATGAACACGGGCTTGGTGGTGTCCACGCTGCCATCCGGTTTCTTCGGCGCGTAGGCGAAGATGGTGGCGGGGAGCTCGGCGGCGACGCGGCCCGTGAGGAGCTTGAGGGTCGCGTCAGAATCGGAGAGACCGTGCTTGCGCGCGGTCGCCCTGATCGAGGACTGGGCTGCAGCCATCGTCGCGTTGTCCGCGGAGAAGGTCAGACCAGACAGCCCGACTCCCGAGGGATCGGGATGGAAATCGAGCTGGCCGAAGCCAGGGGGCGTCTCCCCGCGCTTCTTCTTTTTCTCTGCGTCGAAAGCCACGGAGCAGTCCAGGGTGGCCATCAGCAGGTTGAGCTGACGGGTGACCATATACGGCGTCGGCAGCTGCTGGTTCGGGGTATCGGGCGTGAACAGGCCGACGAGGAGGTCGTCGATCTGTTCGTAATCCTCGGGAGCGGCATCATTGCCCAGCCGGTTCACTGCTTTTTCGATGGCGCACAACCGCTTGATGTCCAAGCGCTGCGTCTCATTTTGAAGGTCGCGCAGGCGGGGCAGCTGCTGGAGCGTCATGTAGGCGAACATTCCCTCCTTCACATAAGAGGGAGTCAACCCGGTGCTGATACTCACGGCAGTGACTTCCGCGTCCGCATCGTGGGAACCAAGGAACTCGTCGTTTTGTGCATATCGGCCAAAGATGGCGTGCTGTGCGCGCCGCAGATAGATGCCTGCGGTGCTGTCTGGGTCGTCGGGATTCTCGCTAGCGAAGAACGCACCGGGCGGCGGAGAATGCCCGGGCGCTTCGACTTGGGCGCTCATGGTCTGCTCCTTATCTCATCGGGATCGTTGTGGATCGCTTTCAGACGCATTTGAAACATCTGTGCGAACAGTATTGCAAACGACCTAGACACACCTCCTTGAAAGCACTCATAGTTATCCACAGATTCGCCAATACATTCGACTTCTTATCCACAAAATGCAGGTCGCATCGGAATTGGGAAGGAGGAATTTCGAACATGGACGGGACGTCGATAAGCAAATTTTTCACCCAATGGAACCCTGTTCCGCAGCATGAGATGATAGGGTGACCCCTACGATTAGTTCATTTTCCTAGGGAGGCCCAATGTCTACTGCGGTGTCTAGCGGCAACAAGACGCAGACCAGCGCGATCGTGATTACAGCGCTCGCACTCTTCTCGATGTTCTTCGGTGCCGGAAACCTCATCTTCCCGCCCATGCTCGCGGTACAGGCGGGCGAAAACTTTTGGCCGGCAATCCTCGGCTTCCTCACCACGGGTGCGTTGCTGCCCGTGCTCGCCGTGGTCGCGATCGCACTGTCCGGCTCGAATGTGCGCGACCTTGCGCAGCGCGCGGGCTCCTTGTTCGGCGTGGTGTTTCCCGTTCTCGCGTACCTCTCGATCGGCGCGTTCTATGCTCTTCCGCGTACAGGTGCCGTGTCCTTCGAGGTCGCCATCACGCCGGTGTTCGGTTGGGACAGCACACTGACCGCGGCAATCTTCAATATCGTGTTCTTCGGCATCGCCCTCGCCCTTTCTTGGAATCCGACGCGCATCACCGACACGCTGGGCAAATTCCTCACGCCGGCGTTGGTGATACTCCTGGTCGTCATGATCGGCATGGCGCTGTTCACGATGACGAACCAGCACTACACCCCGAGCGAGGATTACGCCTCCAGCGCGTACCCGGCGGGCGTCCTCGAGGGATACCTCACCATGGACTCGATCGCCGCACTGGCATTCTCCATCGTCGTCATCGCATCCCTGCGCAATAAGGGATTCGCCGAAGGTAAGCCCCTGGTTCGCAGCACCATCCTCGCTGGCCTCGGTGCAAGTATCTTGCTCGCACTGATCTACGTCGGCCTCGGTCTGATTGGCCGCGCCATGCCTGAAGCGACGCAGTACGACTCGGGGGCACCTTTGCTTGCCGACGCAGCCCTGCAGCTCATGGGCCGCCCCGGCCAAATCGTCTTCGCTCTGATCGTCGTTCTCGCGTGCCTGACCACCGCGATCGGACTGATCACATCCACCGCGGAGTACTTCTCCCAGCAGTTCGCGGGTTCGTACCACACCTGGGCCACCATTTTCGCTGTTGCCTCCGCGGTCATGGCGACGCAGGGCCTGGACTTCGTGATCGCCATCGCTGGTCCGGTCATCGGTTTCCTGTACCCGCCGGCGATCGCCCTGATCTTCGTCACCCTCATCGAGCCGCTGTTCCGCCGCCGCACACGCCTGCGCTGGGGCTTCTTCTTGCCGATCTGGGTCGCCGTCATCTGGTCGCTGATCTCCACCTTCATCAGCCTCGGGTGGGCTGCGGACGCACTGACGCCGCTGGTCGCGTGGTCGCCGATGCAGGGCTTCGATCTCGGCTGGCTGCTGCCGACGGCCGTGGCGTTCGCAATCGGTGTCGCCATCGACCTTGCTAAGCCACACGCCCCGCTGGAGATCGGCACGCAACGCACTGTAGAGGGCGAGACCCTCGAAGAAGCTGAAGCCAACCTCGCCTAACCAGAAATAAAGCGTCCTTCCACTTTGTTGCAAGGGGTGTACATTGCCCCGACTGGAAGGACGACCATGACTCCCCTATCCCTGCTGGATTTCTGCACTGTCCGAGACGACGAGACCCCTGGCCAGTCCATGGAGCGTTCCGTGGAATTGGCGCAGACGGCAGAGAAGCTGGGATATGGCCGGATCTGGTACTCCGAGCACCACAACATGCCGTCGATCGCATCGTCGTCGCCGGCGGTTCTCATCGCGCACATCGCCGCCAAAACCGAGAAGATTCGTCTCGGCGCTGGTGGCGTCATGCTTCCTAACCATGCGCCGTATGTGATCGCGGAGCAGTTCGGCACATTGGCTGAGCTGTATCCAGACCGGATCGATCTCGGGTTGGGCCGCGCACCAGGGACGGACCAAAATACGCTTGGTCGCGCTCTTCGCCGTGACCCGATGTCCGCGGAGAATTTCCCGAATGACGTGCTGGAGTTGCAAGGCTATCTCGCCGGGGATTCTGTCGTGCCAGGCGTGACTGCCGTGCCCGGGGCGGGCACGAATGTGCCTCTGTACATTCTCGGCTCGTCCATGTTCGGAGCGACGCTGGCCGCGAAGCTGGGTCTTCCCTATTCCTTTGCCTCCCATTTCGCGCCGACGCACTTGGAAGAGGCGACGACGTACTACCGCGAAAATTTCCAGCCTTCTGAGCACTGTGAAGAACCATTCGTCATCGCGGCGGTGAACGTCACCGCATCGGAGAGCGAACAGGATGCGGCGCGGCAGACAGAACTCGTGCGCCGGAAGCGCGTGAAGGCATTCCTCGGCCGCCAGGGACGGTCGTTGACCGAGGATCAGTTGGACACGGTGATGAATTCTCCGCAGGGCCACCAGATCGTCGGCATGTTGCGCTACACGGCACAAGGCACGGGCGAGCAGGTGGCGGAATACCTGGAGGGTTTCGCAGAGCACGCGAAGGCCGATGAACTGATGATTTCTTTCCAGTCTCCGACGCATGAGGAAGTACTGCATTCGATGGAAATTGTCTCCACATTTATGTAGAAGAAGAAATGCATATAAATGTTGGTTTCCAGCTCAAGCACTGTATTGTACTCACCATCTAGTGAATACTTGACAGGAGAATTACCATAGCCCGCCAACAACATCAGGAGATTGCGAACCACCTCCGCAGCCTGATCCACGACGGCACGCTCGCCCCGGGCGACCCGCTCCCTTCTGAAGCTGAGCTGTGCGAGAAATTCGATACGTCGCGCGGCCCCGTCCGCCAAGCTGTCGCAGCGCTCCGCGGCGATGGTCTGATTTCCTCCGGGCGCGGGCGGCGTTCGCTCGTTCTGGAAGCCCCGAAGTCCAACAGCTTCGACGCACTGATCTCCACCTCCTCCCTTTTTGCGGAGGCACAGCAGGAAGCGGGCGAGCGGATCCTCCGGGTCGCGCGCGAGCCCGCGTCCCAGGATGTCGCGGAGGCGCTCAACCTCCAGGTCAATGACCAAGTGGTGGAGATTGTCCGCATCCGCACGGCGAATGAGACCCCAGTCCTGTTGGAAAGGCTCGTGTTCCCACTCAAGTTCGGAGAGCGATTCCTCACGCTCGTTCCGGGCGAGCAGCCAGTGCACCAGCAGCTTTTCGACGAAGGCGTGGTCATCGACAACGCCTCCCGTACAGCAGAGGCGTCTACGGCGACACCTCGCCAGGCAGAGCTGTTGGGCATTTCCGAGGGCGACCCGGTGTGGCGACTGGAAATGCGGGCTTTCACGTTCCAGGGTGAACCCGTCGAGTACGCGGAGACTTTCTACCGGGGCGACATGGTCAAGGTCGGGCTGAGCAGTGTGAGGGGCGCGTCCATTCCGGTGAGGTTTGAGATCGCCGCAGCGCAAGAATAGCCTTTTGCTTATGAGAGCATTGGGTGCCGCAGTGGCGGTGCTGTCGGTCGGATTGCTGTCCGCATGTTCCGCGGGCAGCACAGCGTCGAATGTCGGCCGCATCGAACCGGACAGCGTAGTCGTGGGCACGACATCACCGCCCGCCTCGCTCGACTTCACCACCACGGGCGGTGCCGCGATCCCGCAGGCGCTTATGAACAACGTTTACGAGACGCTCGTGCTTATCGACGACAGCGGCCAACCCCAACCCCTCCTCGCCGAGAGCTGGGATGTCAACGAGGACAGGACGGAATATGTCTTTCACCTCAAAGACGGCGTGACTTTTTCAAATGGCGAGAAATTCTCCGCCGAAACGGCCGCGTTTTCCATCAATTATGTGCGCGAGGAATGGACGAATGGACTCGCTAAGCAGATGGACCCAGTCAAAGACGTCGAGGTGGTGGATCCACTGACATTGAAGGTGACATTGGATGCTCCGTCTAATAGTTGGTTGTGGTCGATGGGGACATTGACGGGGGCGATGATGGCCCCTGGGGGCGTCGATAAGCTAGCAACCGATCCCGTGGGGACCGGACCGTACGTGGTCGACAGCTTCGCGCTCGGCGAGTCCATTTCTTTTGATGCGCGGGAGGATTACTGGGGTGAGCCGGCGCGCCAAGATGCCGCGATCCGGTATTTCTCGGATGCTGTGTCGTCGGTGAATGCTCTGCGCGTCGGCGATGTCGATGTGCTGTGGGGGCTGCAAGCGCCGGAATTGCTGGAGACGCTTCCAAACTCTTTCGGCGTCGAGGTCGGAACGACGAACGGCGAGGTGCTGCTCAGCTTGAACAACCGGCGCGCTCCGTTCGACGACCCAGATGTGCGGAAAGCGGTGGCTTACGCGATCGACAGAGACGCGCTTAACGACGTCGTGTGGAAAGGCATGGCGAAAGACACCGGCGGTGCGCCCGTGTCCCCGAGCGATCCGTGGTTCACCGGGAAAGACTATTTTCCATTCGACCCCGACAAGGCCCGGGAGCTGTTGGGCGGCGACTCTCCAGAAGTGGTGATCACGGTGCCGTCACTTCCGTACGCCCAAGATGCGGCGGAGTTGATCTTCTCCCAGCTGAAAGACGTCGGCTTCGACGTCAAGCTCAAAACCGTGGAATTTCCGGCAGTGTGGCTGAACCAGGTCCTCCAGCAGGCGGACTACCAGTCGTCGTTGATTGCTCATGTGGAGCCGCGCGATATGCCGCAGCTGTTCTCCCCCGAGTATTACCTCGGGTTTGATTCCGAAGCTGTGCGGGATTCTTTTTCTCTCGCCGACGCGGGAACTCCTGAAGAAAATATCGAGTACATGGAGGATGCCGTCGATTCGATCATGGAAGACGCGGGCGCTGTCACGTTGGCGAATTTGCCCAATATTGTCGTCACCGCCCCTGGGGTGGAAGGCGTTGATCCGACAGTGGTCACTGACGGGATCGATCTGTCGGAGGTGACCAAACAGTGAGATCGGTCGTGCGGTTCTTCTCGATGCTCTTCGCGGCGAGCGTGATCATCTTTCTCTTGCTGAGGGCTGTCCCCGGCGACCCGGCGCGGATCGCGCTCGGTGTGACCGCCTCCGACGAGGATGTGGCGAAGCTCGCGAGCCAATTGGGCACGGATAAACCTCTGGTCCAGCAGTATTTCAATTGGATCGGCGGCATGGTGACTGGCAATTTCGGCACCTCGTTGACGAGCAAGCAGGACATCACTCCCCTGGTGCTCGACAGGATGCAGGTCTCCCTGATCCTGACGGTGAGCGCAATGATCTTGTCGATGGCGATCGCGGTTCCTTTGGGAACGTATCTGGTCCGGCGCCGCGGAAAATGGGACACGGCGATCGTCTCTGCGCTGACGCAGGTGGGGATCGCAGTTCCGAGTTTCTTGGTCGGCATTTTGACGGTGGCGGTCTTTTCCGTGTGGTTAGGCTGGTTGCCCGCCAATGGTTGGGTGCCGCCGAATGCGGGATTCTGGGATTTCTTGGCGCACCTGGTGTTGCCGGTGATCGCGCTGAGTTTGGTGCAGGCCGCCATTTTGACGCGGTATGTGCGCAGCGCCGTCAACGAAGAACTGGACAAGGACTACGTGCGCACAGCGAGGGCAGTGGGCTTATCGACGAGGCAGGCCCTGTACCGGCACGCGCTCAGGAATGCATTCCTCCCTGTTCTGACTGTGACAGGTTTGCAATTCACCACGCTGATCGTGGGCGCGGTGGTGATCGAGAAGGTGTTTGCGCTGCCGGGAATCGGCTCGATGCTGCTGGATGCGGTGGCGACCCGCGATCTGACCACGGTACAGACCTTGATGATGCTGCTGGTGGTGTTCACGCTCGCGGTGACGCTGATTGTCGATGTGCTGTACCGCTTCATCGACCCACGTTTGAGGAGGCAGGCATGAGGAAGATCATCGGCCTGGTGCTTGTGGGGATCGCGGTCTTATTCGCAGTGGTGGCGATGGTGTGGACGCCTTTCGATCCGGTGCATGCGGTGCCGGGCGAGAGCCTGCAGGGTTCGTCGCTCACTCACCTGATGGGCACGGATCAGTACGGGCGCGACGTGCTCAGCCGCGTCATGGACGGCGCGCGCACGACGTTGACTGTGGCTGTTGCGTCGGTGCTGCTGTCCGCGCTCATCGGTGTTCCGCTCGGAGTCATTGCCGGCATGAAGCGCGGCTGGACGGACGGGCTCATCATGCGGACGAACGATCTGCTGCTGGCGTTTCCGGCGCTCTTGTTGGCGATCGTGTTCACTGCGGTGTTCGGCGGCTCGATGTGGATCGTGGTGCTGGCGATCGGCATCGCCGGGATTCCGGGTTTTGCGCGGGTGTCGCGCGTTGGAGCTTTGCAGGTGATGGCGCAGGACTATGTGCTCTCGGCGCGGATCTCTAAAGTGCCCGGGTTCTTGATTGCGTGGCGGCATGTGCTGCCGAATATCACCTCGACCTTGGCAGTGCAGGTGTCGGTGGCACTGGCTCTGGCAATCCTGGCGGAGGCGGGGCTGTCTTTCCTCGGGCTCGGCACTCCTGCGCCCTATGCGTCGTGGGGCAGGATGCTGCAGTCGTCGCAGGCGTATCTGTCGACTGACCCGCACCTGGCGCTGTGGCCGGGCCTGGCGATCGCTGCGACTGTTTTGGGCTTCAACCTGCTGGGAGATGCTGTGGCTGATAGGAGGTCACGATGACCCTGGTTCACATTGAGGATCTGACGATCGACGGGATCCTGGAGGGCATCTCTTTCGATATTTCTCGTGGCGAGAGGCTGGGGCTGATTGGGGAATCCGGTTCCGGCAAATCCATGACCGCGCTGACCATCATGGGGCTTCTCGATGAAAGGCTCACTCCCCGTGGAACCGTCACTCTCGATGGCACCGACATGATCAAGTCTTTGCCACGCGTGAAAAGAAAGCTGCGCGGGAAGAAAGTGTCGATGATCTTCCAAGAACCGATGACAGCGCTGGACCCGCTGATGACGGTGGAGCACCAAGTCGCGGAGGCCTGCTCGTTGGAGAAGGCGCGGGAGCTCCTGCGGGAGGTGGGCGTGGAGCGCACTGCGAGTTACCCGCACGAACTGTCTGGCGGGCAGAGGCAGCGGGTGTTGATCGCGTTGGCCATCGCGGGCGATCCTGATCTGCTCATCTGCGACGAGCCGACGACCGCCCTGGACGTGGAGGTGCAACAGCAGATTCTGGATCTGCTCGACTCCCTTGTCCGGGAACGCGGGATGGCGCTGCTGTTCATCACGCATGACCTCGCCGTGATTCGGAAGATGACCGACCGCGTGATCGTGCTCAAGGGCGGACAGATCGTGGACGCTGACGCGGATCTCGACGATCCCCAGGTCGATTACACCGCTCAGTTGGTAAAGGCATCGAAGCCGGGTGCACCGGCAAAGATGCGCGCGACGGGCGATCCAGTCATCGAACTGAAGGATGTCACGTGGCGTCGCGGAAACACGTTGGCGCTGGACAACGTGAATCTGACGGTGCACAAAGGCGAGCGGATCGGCATTGTCGGCGGCTCGGGATCGGGAAAGACGTCGCTGTTGCGCGTCATTTCCGGGCTGAACGAGCCGGATTCCGGATCGGTGCGCGTCGACGGTGGCCTGCAGATGGTCTTCCAGGATCCGTATTCTTCGCTCAACCCGCGGCGGAAAGTACGTGATTCCATCAGGGAGGCAGGCGCGGACGAGGCGCGGGCAGAAGACGTTCTTTCCCAGGTCGGTCTGGAAGGGATGGGCCCCAGGTTCCCACACCAGTTTTCGGGCGGGCAGCGGCAAAGGATTTCGATCGCGCGTGCGGCGGCCCCGCACCCGGAGATCCTCATCGCGGACGAGCCGGTGAGCGCGCTCGATGTGTCGGTGCGTGCGCAGGTGCTCGAGCTTATCGACGACTTGGTCGTGCACGACAACGTCACACTCATCTTCGTCTCACACGACCTGTCTGTGGTGAGGCAAGTCTGCCCGACGATCGCGGTGCTGTACCGCGGCAAGATCGTCGAGACGGGCCCCACCGAAGAGGTCTGGGCGAACCCGCAGCACGAGTACACGCAGTCCCTTCTGTCCGCGATTCCGTAGGCTGAAGACATGAGCATCGTCGTTGTCGGCTCCATCAACGCAGACCTGACCATCAATGTGGAGAGGCATCCTCTCCCCGGCGAAACCCTGTTGGGCACAGGCGGCAGGATAACGCCCGGAGGCAAGGGCGCGAACCAGGCAGTCGCGGCGGCGCGCCTCGGATCCGAGGTTTTCCTCGTGGGAGCAGTCGGCGAAGATGCGCATGCGAAAGACGCGACCAATTTGCTTATCGACGCCGGCGTGGACCTCAATGCCGTCGAGATTTCCCCGAAGCCGACTGGTCTGGCGATCATCACGGTGGCGGCGGACGGTGAAAATACCGTCATGGTGGTGCCGGGGGCGAACGGGGATGTGGGGGCAGGTGTCGTCGATAAGCATGCTGCGTTGGTTGCGGGCGCGGACCTCGTCTTGTTGCAGGGCGAGATTCCTGCAGACGGCTTTGCGCGTGCGGTCGAGCTGGCTAAAGGACGCGTCGTGGTGAATCTGGCGCCGGTGATCGATGTGGACCGGAATGCGTTGAGGCGCGCTGATCCGTTGATCGTGAACGAGCACGAAGCGCAGCTGGTGCTCGGGAAGAAGTCTTCACCTGAAGCCTGCGCGAAAGAGCTGTTGCGCGAATTTCCTTCTGTCGTGGTCACGTTGGGCGCGGACGGGGCGCTGGTCGGGGGCAGCACTGGAATCGTTCGGGTCGCTTCTCCTTCCGTGACCTCGGTCGATTCTGTCGGCGCGGGCGACGCGTTCACCGGCGCGCTGTGCCACCGATTGCTCGCAGGAGACTCGCTCATCGAGGCGGCGACGTTCGCTGCGCGCGTTGGTGCGTTCTCCGTGACGCGCCCCGGCGCACAGCCGTCATACCCGGATTATTCCCAGCTAAGCCTCGAAGACTGCGCGGAATAAATCTTTTCCGTGGTTATAGATTGCATCGTGGTCCCACTCGGGGTGGGTCCAGACGGTGAGATTGCCGATCGCGGAGGCTGCCTGTTGTGCCAGGTCGATCGGAACGAACATGTCTCTTTCGAAGAGAGCGACGGTGGCGGGGACCTCGTTTTGGGCGAGCTGGGCTTCGTCGAAAAGCGGGGGCCAGTCGTATGTCTCCATCTCCTCGACCACGGCTCTAAACGGTGTTAGCGCGGGATCTTCCTCGAAATGGTGCGCGAAGAAATGGTTGCCGAGCAAATAGTAGGGCTCAACCGCGGTTGGGTCTGCTGCGAGGCGCGATTGCCCTACCGCATCCGAAGAACCGATGAGGGTCTGGTGGACGACCGGCCACAGCGGGTTCACCTCCGTGCTGATGAAACTGCTGACCTGGGCGAGAAAGTCCTTCCGCAGTCGCTTTTCGTGCTCGTAGAAAGGCGATTCGAGCAGGTTGGCCAGCATGCTGAAGCCGAATTCTGCGCCTAATGCCACCCCGATGAAGCGGAAACGGTTGGCAGAGAGCCTTTCTCCAGTAGGCAAGAATTCGTCTGTTTCTTGCAGGTGCGCGCACACTTTTCGGACGTTCTCTTCGGCATAAGGAACGGCATCGTAGAAGCTTTGGCAGCGCTTATCGACGAGCTCCAGCGTGATCTCGTTGTACTCGTCCGAGGTCCAGCCGATGTGGGGTAAAGCGCCGGTGAGAAATGCCCTTCCAAGTCCTTCCGGTGCAAAGGACAAATAGGCGCCCACACAGAGGGCGCCGAAAGAGTTTCCGAAGACGTCCCACGTTTCAAATCCGAGGTGCCGGCGCAGGTCTTCTGCATCTGCGACCACGTCCGGGCAGCGCAGTTTGGACAGGATCTCCGGGCGGATGAGGTGCGGGGTTCCCTTGTCGATCTTGCCGGAGCGGCCGGTACCGCGTTCGTCGAGAAGAAAGACCCGGTAGTGCTTCAACGCCTCCGGAATCCACCCCTGCATCACACGCGGGGCGGGGTTGCCCGGCCCGCCCTGAAGAAAAAGGAGCGGCGGAAGCGTTTCGTCTGTGTAGAGTTCCCGGGCGAACAGGGTGAAGGTGCCGAGTTCCGGCTTCGATCTATCCCACGGGACGTCGAGCTCGTGAGTTTTAGTGGACGCTTTCGGAGGGATGATCGTGGAAAACACGCTTTGAGTATAGGCGGGATTAATCCAGAGCTTTTCCATCCAGAAATTCAAATGCGTCAATCCACCTGACGTTGCCCGTGTTCGGTGGAATACGGTCAGCGGTGATGAGATAGCCGTTTCCGTTCAAGGGACGCAATTCACGCTCGAGGGTGGACGGGTCTTCGGCTGAGAGTGCGACCTGGATATTTTTGGTGTCATTTCCACGCGTGGCCACGAAGTCGATTTCCGCGTTTCGCAGATGTCCTGTCGCGACTTTGTAGCGACGTCTGCGCAGCTCGAGATAGACCATGTTTTCCAGATCGTGGCCCCTGTCGACATCCCTCGAACCGAGCAAAGCGGTGCGCAGCCCCGGGTCGACGAAATAGTATTTTCCGTTTGTCTTCAACCATTGTTTTCCCTGCGTGTCGAACCGGGGGCAGCGGTAGATGAGGTGGGCATCCTCCATCAATGCGAGGTAGCGGTCGACTGATTCGGGCGAAGAAGAATAGCCCTGGCTCTTCAAGTGGTTGCTAATCCGGTTCGTCGAAAGCGGCGAGCCTGTGTTGTCGAATATGAAACGCGCGACGCGAAGGAAGACTTCAGTGTCACGGATTTGGCCACGGGTAGCGATGTCACGGGTGAAAATCGAGTCGAAAAGACCCGAGTTGATCTGATCCGTGATGTCCGGATCCCAAGCGAGAACTGCCGCCGGAAAACCGCCGATGCGCATCCATTCTCGGTAGGACTTTTCGATGCTCTCACTGTCTTTCCTGAACCTGCGGAACTCCGCGAGGGAGAGCGGCAGCATGTGGAGCTCGATATAGCGGCCGGCGAGATAAGTCAGTGACTCTCCCGAAAACATGGTGGCATTCGACCCGGTGACGCAGATTTCCATGCCGGGATTCACGCGCAGGGAATTGATCACTCGTGACCAATCGTCCAATTCTTGAACTTCGTCGACGTGGAGATACTGCACCCCCTTCGACTCGTGCTGCTCGAGCACATACCCCAGGAAATTCTCTGGATCGCGCAGTTTGTCGTTTGCGGCATCTTCGAAATTGATGGTGAGAATTTGTTGGGGGTCCACTCCCCCGCGAACGAGATCTTCACGGTAGAGCTCGAGCAGGGTGCTCTTTCCGCATCGGCGCACCCCGGTAATAATCCGCACGAGATCGCGGTCGGTGACGCGACGCAGGAAGTCGAGATAGTTGTCTCGCGGAAAAGCTCTCATATTTTTCAGGTATACCTGAAAAACTTGCAAGAGTGGAAAGTTTTCAAGGTATACCTGAAAAACTTGCGCACTATCGCAGTGAGAACTTTTCGATGATCTCGTAGCGGGAGCCGCCGCTGCGGCCCTGCCCAAGGTGGGATTCAACGAGGCAGATCTCGTCGGCGGTGAAGTCGGGGCCGCGGTAGACGGACAAGGCGCGGACGATATCGGGGACGGCACGGCCGGTGCGGCCGATGGTGAGGTGGGCGCGCTGGCGGGGGCGGACGTCTTGGATTGGGTCGGCGCTTTCCGCCATCAGGGTTTTGAGGTTGTCGGTGTCGCCGCCGACGCCGGTCCATAGGGTGCGGTTCTCGAATGCGCCGGCGCCGGCGAGGTGCAGGTTCAGCGGCGGGTGGAACGCAACTATCTGTGCGAGGTGCGCACGGATCGCAGAGGCATCGTTGGGCTGGTCGCCGTAGAAGGCGAGGGTGAGGTGCCAATTATCTGGGTCGGTCCAGCGCATCTCCTGGCGGGAGAAATCGCGGATCGGGCGCAGCGCCGTGACAAGGTGTTCTTTCGCCTCGTCGGATGGGAACAGCGCCGCGAAGACCCGGATCATTATTCCTCGTCGGTGGACAGCGCCGCGACGAATGCCTCCTGCGGGACCGTGACGGAGCCGATGGACTTCATGCGCTTCTTACCGGCCTTCTGCTTCTCCAGCAGCTTGCGCTTACGGGAGATATCGCCGCCGTAGCACTTGGACAGGACGTCCTTGCGCAGGGCGCGGATATTCTCGCGGGCGATGATCTTGGAGCCGATCGCCGCCTGGACGGGAACCTCGAACTGCTGGCGCGGAATGAGCTCTTTGAGCTTCTTGGTCATCTTGTTGCCGTACCACTGGGCGGAATCGCGGTGGACGATGGCCGAGAATGCGTCGACGGGCTCTCCCTGCAGGAGAATGTCGACCTTGACCAGGTCGGCTGGCTGCTCGCCGGCTTCTTCGTAGTTGAGGGAGGCGTACCCCTTGGTGCGGGATTTGAGCATGTCGAAGAAGTCGAAGATGATCTCACCGAGCGGCATGATGTAGCGCAGCTCGACGCGCTCCTCAGAGAGGTACTCCATATTCTTCATCTGGCCGCGCTTGGACTGGCACAGCTCCATCGTTGTGCCGACGAATTCCTGCGGAACGATGAGCGTCATGTTGACGATCGGCTCGAAGACCTCCTGGAGCTTTCCGCCGGGCCAGTCGGACGGGTTGTGCACCAAGGACTCAGTTCCGTCTTCAGCGACGACACGATAGGTGACGGACGGCGCGGTGGAAATCAGATCGAGGTCGAATTCGCGTTCCAGGCGGTCGCGGGTGATCTCCATGTGGAGCAGGCCCAAGAAGCCGCAGCGGAAACCGAAGCCGAGGGCGACGGAGGTCTCGGGCTCCCAGGTGAGCGAGGCGTCGTTAAGCTGAAGCTTTTCCAAGCTCTCGCGCAACGTCGGGAAGTCCTCCTGGGAGACAGGAAACAGGCCCGAGTAGACCATCGGCTTGACGTCCTCGAAGCCTTCGAGTGGCTCATCGGCACCTTTATTTGCCCAGGTGACGGTGTCGCCGACACGGGTCTCGCGGACATCTTTCACGCCGGTGATGAGGTAGCCGACCTCGCCGGGGCCGAGACCTTTTGCCTTCTGCATCGTCGGGGAGACAATGCCGA
This sequence comes from Corynebacterium sp. 20-84, assembly GCF_053479455.1. Classification (NCBI taxonomy): domain Bacteria; kingdom Bacillati; phylum Actinomycetota; class Actinomycetes; order Mycobacteriales; family Corynebacteriaceae; genus Corynebacterium; species Corynebacterium sp. 20-84. The sequence continues at coordinate 130,891 of NZ_JBRBCB010000002.1, read as the reverse complement.
TTTCGAGGATGTCGTGGGTGACGCCGGTGTTCATCATGGTCACCTTCTGGCCGGATTCGAGCTTTCCGTCGATCATGCGGATGTAGGTGACCACACCGCGGAAGGTGTCGTAGACGGAGTCGAAGACCAGAGCGCGCGCGGGAGCATCGACGCCTTCTGCGGCGAGAGGCGTCGGCGGCGGGACAAGCTCGACGACCTTGTCGAGCAGTTCCGGAACTCCCTCGCCTGTTTTTCCGGAGACACGCAGGACGTCTTCTGGCTCGCAGCCGATGATGTGGGCGATCTCTGCGGCGTATTTCTCTGGATCGGCAGCGGGCAGGTCGATCTTGTTCAGCACCGGGATGATCTCGAGGTCATTTTCCATCGCCATGTAGAGGTTGGCGAGGGTCTGGGCTTCGATGCCCTGCGCAGCGTCGACAAGCAAAATCGCACCCTCGCACGCGTCGAGCGAACGCGACACCTCGTACGAGAAGTCCACGTGGCCGGGCGTGTCGATCATCTGCAGGATCGTCTGCTGCCCGTCCTTCGTGGTCCACGGCAGGCGCACATTCTGCGCCTTGATCGTGATGCCGCGCTCGCGCTCGATATCCATGTTGTCCAGGTACTGGTCGCGCATCTCGCGCGCCTCCACAACGTTGGACAGCTGCAGGATTCGGTCCGCGAGGGTGGACTTGCCGTGATCGATGTGCGCGATGATGCAGAAATTGCGGATCTGCGCCGGATCCGTGAACGTCGTCAACGCGAAATTCTTGTGTGCCATCGCCATCCCTCCTCAAAACTAAGGTCACCATACCGTGCGCTGAAGAACGAAGGGCAATCGCCATTACGCGCTAAAGTATGCGAGCAGAAAGGAGATCCGTGTGACTGACAACAACCCTTGGCTCGGCGCGCAGCCGATGCGCCGCGAATGGAATGCAACGGCGGAATTATTCCCGAAGGATTACAGTCGCTTCGTGCTACCCCAGAGTCTGTCTCAGCTGCTGAACGGCACGAATGCGCACACCTTCCGCACCTACGACGAGTTCATGCGCTTCATCGAACCTTCAGCGCCAGCGGCCCCGACGCGGAAAAGATCGATCATGGCCACCAGCCGGTTCCTGCTGGCCGGGGTCTGCTTCGTTCTCGCACTGATTGTGACGCCGATCGGCATAGCCATGTCCGGCCCGGGAGTCATCGCCACGGGCATCGGTTTCGGTGCGGCATCGGTCATTTTCGCGCTCGTCGCGCTCGGCCAGCAAGCGATCTACAGTTCCGCGCAGAAACGGCAGCTTCCGCCCCAGCAGCGGTTGGTCCAGAAATTCGGCGGGGATCCCGCGACGGCCCTGCCGGTCTTCATCGTCGACCGGCTCGCCATGACTGCCGAGGAAAATGACGTTCTCGATCAGTGCATCGGCCTCTATAACTACTGCCAGGCGAATAATTTGCCGTTGAGCGCCGACCACTGGCGGTCGCTGACCCAGCACGCGCTCGCCCAAACACGTTTTGCGCGCAACACGGATCAGCCCAAAGCGCTCACAGATTTGCGGGCAAGCATTCAGCGCCTCGAGCTTTAATTCGCTTATCGACGTCGCGTAAGCTCAGGACCATGAGATTCCTGCGGCACAAGCCGACCGCGCTGGATCAAGGGCTGCAGATCCTCAACGAGCGCATGGGCAATTCCCCCACCAGTGAGCGCCGTCGCGCCGCTCGTGCCCGCGTGATTCCCACCAAAGAAATTTCTCGCAATATTTTCTACGCCCCCGACATGGACGGCCAAGCCGAACCCGGCGAAGTGGTGTGGTTCAACGTGCCCAGCACCCCTTTGAAGGAGCGGGCAATGCTCATCGTGGGCCGCGACCGGCATGAGGTGTTGGGGCTGCTCATCTCAGCTAATGAAAATCACGCGGACGAAAAGAACTGGGTTGCCATCGGCTCCGGCGCGTGGAAACCCACCGGCGAACCCTGCTGGGTCCGCATGGACAAGACTCTCTTTGTCGCAGAGACAGATCTGCGACGCCGCGGCGCGCTTTTTCCTGCCCGCCTCTTCGAGCACATTGCCGACCATCTGCGCAAGCACTTCGACTGGGTGTAAGGCGATTTTGGGCCAGCCCCCATTGATTGCTAGGGTTTAAACGTTATTCGGCGCGCCGCACACCGCGGACAGGACCTTGGGTTCGCGGTCGCTCACAAGCTGTGGCGCTGCACGTTCCGAATGCACGTTCATTTCACATCTGAAGACTTTCAAGAGGTACATCATGGCTAATATCAAGCAGCAGAAGAAGCGCGTCCTGACCAACGAGAAGCGCCGCGTCCGCAACAAGGGCATCCGCTCCGCAGTTCGCACCGAGATCCGCAAGTTCAACGAGATCGTCGAGGGCGGCGACAAGACCGCAGCTGAGGAGCAGCTGCGCGTCGCATCCCGCAAGCTGGACAAGGCAGTCACCAAGGGTGTCTTCCACCGCAACAGCGCGGCCAACAAGAAGTCCAACATGGCTCGCGCCCTGAACAAGCTCGGCTAGAATCCAGTCCTCCGCTCACCGTTTCGGTGGGCGGATTTTTTCGTTCCGGGAACCGAAGTGACATGTTAAGTTCTCCGCCGTAATATCCCCCTCATGAAAAATCTCCGCCGCGGTGTGTGCGCTGCTTTTGCTGCCGCACTCTTGTTCGCCGCACCGGCGCAAGCACAGACTTCTTCGATCTCTTCCTACTCGAGCGGTTCGAGCCAGGCCTCTGGCATGGCGACGTCGCTGGTCGAGTCCGGCATTGGTTTCCGTTTCGTCAGCGTCGACGGCATGGTCCGCCCGTACACGGTGGTCCTGCCGCGCGGGTATAACCCGTTCCAGGCGTACCCCGTCATCATTGGTTTCGGCGGAGTGCATCACACCGCTGGCCGCACGCGTTCGTACCAGCGGCTGGAGCACGCTGCGGCTGGTCGTGCCATTGTCGTGTACCCGCAGGGAATGAATAATTCGTGGGGTGGCGCACCGTACGCGAAAACGTCGATGAAGTCCGATATCCGCTTTATTCGCGCGGTGATCGGGAACCTCGGGTCTATGCACAAGATCGACAAGAAGCGCGTGTATGCAGCGGGGCTGTCCAATGGCGGCGGCATGGCACTCGCCCTTGCCTGCCACGCTCCGGATCTCGTGGCCGGTGTCGCCGGTGTTGCTGGGGCGTATTACGAACAGACGGTGACAAATTGTGCGCCGGGCAAGGTGAAGACTCTGCTCATGCACGCGGATAACGACGACGTCGTGCACTACAACGGCGGCTCCCGCAACGGCACCCCGTACCGCTCCGTCCCGGACGTGTACGCGTCCTTCTCGAAGCGCAACGGCGACGCCGCCCGCACGGAATTTCACACGGTCAAGGGCGGCGGGCACACGTGGTTCCCGGATGCCACCGGCCGCGTGGTGCGTTTCTTCCTAGATTAGGACCCCAGTCCGATGATGCCGCGGACGAACAGGACTGTTCCGGCAAGAATGAAGAACCCGCCGGCTCCCATATCGATGTAGGGTCCGGCTCGAAATAGCCTCCGGCGCACGCGTTCAGTGGACACCAGGAGGCTGAACCCGATGAACAGCAAAAGCGCGGGGAACCAGAGCGAGACGATCACTATGGCGGCTGTCCCCATGCCCGGACTCGGCGGCAAAAGTGGTGCGACGAGCGCGACGAGGAAAAGGACGATCTTGGGGTTGGAGAGATTCGTCGTCAAGCCTTTGAAGAAGCTCTCACGCATGGTGCCGAGGCGCGAAGCTGCATCGTCGAGATCGGCCGGCGGATTGTCCCGGTCCTTGAATCCCTGTCGGGCCGTGGTGTAACCCATGAAAATGATCCAGGCGCCGCCGGCGACCTGGATGAGTTCGAGCAGCCACGGGAAGGCAGTCAACAGCGCGGCCGCGCCCAGGACAGTCATGGTGATCCAGAAAAACGCGCCGAGGTAGATGCCGAGCGTCGCCGCGAGCGCATGGCGGCGCGACCGCGTGGCAAAGCGCGTGAGCAGGACGATATCCGGACCTGGCGTGGCCGCACCTGCCAGATTCACGAGGACGATCGCCGCGAGGTCCGCGAGATTCACTTGCTCATCTTCTCCACGAGATCGTCGCGTTCAAACATCTTCGCGGTCGAGATGGCGTCGGGGGTTCCGGCAGTGGGGTCGGCACCGGCGTGCAAGAGGACGTCGATAAGCGCGTCTTCTTTTTTGAACACGACGCCGGCGAGCGGTGCCTGGCCGCGGTCGTTGAGCTTGTTCACGTCGGCGCCACGCTCGATGAGGCCTTTCACGAGCTCGACGTGGCCCGCATACGACGCGAGCATGAGGAAAGAGTTGCCGTCCTGGTTGGTCATGTCCACGGCGACGCCTTGGTCGACGTAGTCCAGCAAGGTGGTGTCGCCGCCGCGCGCCATATCGAAGAGACGCGTGGCGAATTCTTGCACGTCTGCGGGAATCTCAGTCACGGTGAGGCACACTATCACGCCAACTGGGCGATGCGCCGAACAGCGTCCTCGACGGCGAATTCGGGGTCCCCGCCCTGCCCTTTCACCGTGGCATCGAGGTCCGCGACGATGATCACGGCCTCGCTGACGGCATGGCCGGACCAGTTGCGCGCGACCTGCATTGTTTTCTTCGCGACAAACGGGTGCATCCCTACCGTCCGCGCGATCTGTTCGGGGTTGCCGCGGGTCTGGTACAGCTTCGCGATGTCGCCGACTTTGTTCGCGAGCGCCGCCGCGATCGCGACCGGGCTGATGCCGAGCTGCAATGCTCTGCGCGTGCTGGCGAGCGCGCGGTCGGTGCGGCCTGCGACTGCCTGGTCAGCGATATCGAAGCCGGAGACTTCCGCGACACCGGTGTAGTAGGCGCGGACACTCGCGACGGTGATTTCGCCCTCAGTGTCGGCGACGAGCTGCTCGATCGCGGAGGCCAACTCGCGCAGGTCCGACCCGACCGATTCGAGCAGCGCCCCGATCACGTCGGGAGTGGGGCGGACTCCATGCCGCCGGAATTCGGCGGTGACCCAGCTCTGCCGTTCGCGCTGGTTCGGAGGATTCACCTCGTGCACGTCAGCGGCTTTGCGGAATTTGGCGACGTACGACTTGTTTCTTCCTTTACCACTGTGGACGATCACCAGCGTCATGCCCGGCGCGGGGTCGACGGCGGCCTGCAGCAGCAATTCGGTCGGTTCCTTGCCGGCCAGTTCGGTGTTGGTGACCACCACGACGCGCTCTTCGGCGAACAGCGACGGGCTGGTCGCCTGAGCGAGCTCCGATGCCGTCACGTCGCCCGCGCGGAGGGTGGATACTTCCGCGGCGGGGCCGACCTCGTCGATAATGCTCTTCGTGGCGCGCTCGGCGAGGAATTCGTCTTCACCGACGACGAAGTGGACCGGGTTGATCATGCTGGTCATTGTACGGATAGATCACGGGAATGCCGTCGGGGGTGATTGTAGGCCGGTCCCTATGTCCTTCCCGCACGATGATGACTGTGGTCCCAGGCGGTACCGTCCCAATATCCGTATCGCGTTCTACGACAAAGGGCTTTCGCTTATCGACGTCCACCCGCTCCCCCATCCCCGCGCCGAGAAATACAACGACTGCGACGACCGCGATCGTGAGCCGGGGGCGAGACGCGATGAACCCGGCGAGAATCCACCCGTAGACGACGATCGCCTGCAGTGGTTCCGCTTCGATCGTGGTGGCGGGCAGGCGCGCCCCGGTGTCGGCCACCGTGCGGATCCACCCGGCCAGTGGTTGGATGACCCAGAGCAGCGGGGCGGCGAGAAGGTGGTGGAATTGCGCGAGAATCGCTGCGGCCATGCCGAGCACAGTCACTGCTCCGACAACCGGGCTGACGAGCACGTTGGCGATGACAGCGACGAGGGAGACTCTCCCCGCCATTCCCGCGATGATGGGCGCGGTAGCCAGGTCCGCGGCAATGGCGACCGAGAGTGCTTTCCCGAGGATGTCTGGCCACCCCAAAGGTGCGAGCGCACGATAGATCAGCGGTGAAATCACCACGATTCCCGCAGTCGCTGCAGTAGAAAGTGCGAAAGCGTAGTCGACCGCCAAATCGGAGTCCACGAGCACGAGACCTATGATGGACAAGCTGAGCACGTGGATCGGCTCTGCGCGTGTGGAGGAAATGATGGCGATAAAGCCGACCAACCCCGTAACCGTCGCGCGCAACACGCTCGGTTCGGGCCCAACGAGTCCCGCGTAGACGAGCAGTGCGATTCCCGCCGCGATTGTCTGTCCGCGCAGCCCGAGCCGGCACAGCCCTGCCACGAGCAGCGCCGCAGTGGCGACGTACATGCAGTTCGCGCCGCTGACTGCGCTCAGGTGGCTCAGACCGGTGTCGATATAGGCCTGCTTTTCCTCGGGACTTTGCATCGAGACGTCGCCGAGCACCATCCCGGGGATGAGACCACGAACGTGCTCCCCCACTATCTCTTCAACCGCGGACGCGAATGTCCCGCGCACACGGGCGGCGAAAGCGGCGAATCCGGTCGGCGGGCCGAGAACGTCCACGTCACCGCTCACGGTCACCGCGCCGATACCGGGACGCGTGGATTCACCGACGCTGCCCGACACCTCGACGGCCGTTCCCGCGGGAAGGTTGTCCTCAAGGTCGTCCACGAAGACGGGAACCGGCACTGGGTAGCCGGACACGTTGACGTTCACCAGCCAATTGCCCGAATCGAGCTGTTTCGGCGCCCCGCTGACGGTACCGATGATGGTCTCCCCGAATTGCCTCGTGCGGGCGGACACGCACCGCGCCCACGCGATGGCGGCGGAGCAGGCGCCGAGACCGCCGCACAGAATCGCTTGCCCAGGCTCGCGAAGCAGGATGCAGCAAACCGAAATCACCGCCACTATTGCTAATGCCCACACCGGCCCGGCGACGATGACGGCCAATGCTGCTGCCCACACCGCGAGCGCGGGAGGCACGAGCCGAAGTTCACTCATCAGAGGCTGACCAGGTCTTTGATGGCCTCGAATTTAGCGGGACCGATGCCCTTGACATCGAGAAGCTGCTCGACGCTCGTAAACGACCCGATGGATTCGCGGTGTGCGACGATCGCGGAAGCTGTCGCCTCCCCCACTCCCGGCAATTCGGTGAGGTCTTGCGCCGAGGCGGTGTTCAGGGAGAGACCTGAACTGGCTTCTTCAGCGGCAGGAGCATCGCCGTGTGCAGGAACGACGATCTGCTGGCCGTCGGCGAGGAGCTGGGCGAGATTGAGGCTGAGCAATTCCGCCTCAGGCAGCGGTTGAGCCTGCTCAAGTGCATCGGCTACGCGCGATCCTTCGTCGAGAGTGACTAGACCGGGCTCCGCGACTGCGCCGACGACGGAGACGACTACATTCGCAGGAGGTAGATCAGGAGGCGCCTCGATTTCAGGCTCGTCGTCGCGGAGGACGAACCACCCGGCGACGAGCAGCAGGACAACGCCGACTGCCGCGGCCGCCTGTTTCGGCGGGACGGCGACCCGGGGTTTTGGGTACGACACCGCGAGGAGATCTTCCTCGCCGGTCGGGCGTGTGAGTTCGGCGAGGCGTTGCGATACGTTCATGCCGCTCACGCTAAAGCGCGGCAGCGACCTCAGGAAGCGTCCGGGATTTTTCCTGTGGATAACCGCGTTGACGCGTCACCGAACTGTGGAATTCGCCTTAGGGATAGAAGACGGACAGCCCGATCGCTCCTTCACCGGTGTGGGCGGCCACGGCGTCGGTGAGGGGGAAAAGGTGGACGGACGAGCCGTCGACAAGCGCTTCTTCCAGCATTTCCGCGAGCGTGACCGCACTGTCGTCGTCGGCGCTGTATTGCACGGCGGCGAAGACGGGCGAGCCGTCGGCGCGGTTGACGACGTGGGCGACGAGCTTCGCGAAAGCCTTCGATTGGGTGCGGGTCTTGATCGCGAGTTCGAGCTTGCCGTCATTGACGCGCAGGATCGGCTTCGTGGCCAAAAGCGCGGCGGACAGCATCGCGGTGGTCGCGGACAGGCGCCCAGATTTGCGCATATCGTCGAGTTGACGCAGGTACAGCCAGGTTTCCGACAAGGCGAGAGCACCTTCCGCGGCGGTCGCGCACCCGTCGAGGTCGGCGCCGGCGCGCGCGAAGGAGGCCGCGACGATCGCTGCCGCGCCGACGGCCATGCCCGCAGAATCGGTGTCCACGACATGCACGGCATCGTCGAAGACCGCGGACGCGCTGACCCCCGCGGACCACGTCGACGACAGACGCTTCGACAAATGCAATGCCACGATTCCGTCGTCGCCGCCGCGCTCCAACTGTCGGGCATACGCCGCGGCGAGCTCGAGGGCTGTGAGCCCGGAAGTGGAGGCCTCTTCGTTTTCCATCACATGTAGGTCGAGGACAGTGATGTCGAGCTCGTCCGCGAGCTCTGCCGGAATCCCCGCCGAAGAGTCGACGACAACGCGCACCGCCATCAGCAAGCCCCCTGATTCCACGCCTCGAGGTACCACTGCACGTCATTCCAGGAGCCGTCGCCGCCCATCCGCGGGCGCGCATAAAGTTGCGACGTATTCGTGTTATCCAGGCTTTTGAGCAGCGGATACTGAGCATGCTCGAGATCGAGCAGATTCGACGTCAACGCCGAGATCGTTCCGCCGTGCGCGACGAGCAGCACGGCAGCATCATCCCAACCGTCCCATTGCAGGAGCTTATCGACGACCGGCCTCGCCCTTTCCGCCACGTCCAGCCTCGATTCGCCTCCCGGAGGCGTCCACGCCGGGTCGTGCCTCCACGCTGCGCGGGCGCCCACGTACGCGCCGTCGACTTCCTCGTGCGTCATTCCCTGCCAGTCGCCAAGGTGCGTTTCACGCAGGCGTGGATCCAGCTCGACGTCCAGGCCGAGTTTTTCACCGACGATTTCGGCGGTGGCGCTCGCGCGGGACAGGTCCGACGAAACGATCTTCACGATTCCCATGCCCTTGACCCATTCGGCAGCGGCGTGGGCTTGCGCCAACCCGGCGTCGGAAAGCTGCGTGTCCAGCTGTCCCTGCATGCGGCGACCAGCGTTATACGTGGTCTGGCCGTGCCGCATCATGATCAAACGTCGGCTCATGAGCGCCTACATATCGTCATCGTTGCTCGGGCCCTCACCGGCGAGAGGCAGATCCTCGATGTCCTCGAGCTCACGCACGCCCGCACCGTCCGCGAACTGGCCCGGCCGCGCCGGCGGCTCGATCCCCTCGACCTCGATGAGCGGGCAATCGGCGTACAGGCGGTCCAAGCCGTAGAACTCACGCTCCGCATCGCGCTGCACGTGCACGACGAGCATGCCGTAATCCAGCAGGACCCAACGGAACTCACGGTTGCCCTCGCGGCGTTTCGGCTCCGCCCCCGCCTTGGTCAGTGCATCCTCGACTTCATCGACGATGGCTGCGACCTGGCGCTCACTATCAGCGGAAATGACGACGAAGATATCCGTGATCGCCATGACGTCCGTGACGTCGATGACAGCGATATCGCGTCCGAGTTTCTCGTCCGCGGCTTTCGCGGCGGCGATGGCCAATTCGCGGGCGGTGTCAGATGCAGTCAAACGAGCATTCCTTCTTGAGTCAGTTCTCTTTCAACCTACGCATTGTCCCACGTCGGTGTCAGTCTGGCCAGTTGGCGTACATCTCGTTCTTGGCGATGTACTGCACCACCCCGTCCGGTACTAAGTACCACACAGGCCTCCCCTGCGAGGCACGCTCGCGACAGTCCGTCGAGGAAATCGCCATCGCCGGGATCTTGATCAAGTGGGTTTTTCCGCGGTGAACCTCCGGGAGCATGTCTTCCGTGAGTTCGTAGCCTGGGCGAGTCACACCGATGAATTCGGCGAGGTCGAACATCTTCTCCCAGTCGCGCCACGACATGATCGATGCCAAAGCGTCGGCGCCGGTAATGAAGAACAGTTCGTCGTTCGGGTAGAGCGCCGCCATGTCTTGCAAAGTGTCCACCGTGTAGGTGGGTCCACCGCGGTCGATATCCACCCGGGAGACGTGGAAGCGGGGGTTGGAGGCGGTGGCGATCACCGTCATCAGGTAGCGGTCTTCCGCGTCCGAGACTTTTCGGTCGGCTTTTTGCCACGGCTCGCCGGTGGGAACGAACACGACCTCTTCCAGGTCGAAGATGTCTGCCACTTCACTCGCTGCGACGAGGTGGCCGTTGTGGATCGGGTCGAAAGTTCCGCCCATGATGCCGATGCGGCGTGGCGCCGCACCAGCTTCTTCCGGCTTTCCCTCGGTGGGAAATGCCTCCGCTGCGCTAGGCCCTGTCATAGCGAGAAAGATTTGCCCGGCAGGTAGTAAAGGATCAGACGACCAGACGGGTAGAGCTTCCGGATCAGACCTGCCAGACCGGCGATGACGCCGCCTGTCACCAACAGCGGAACGAGCCACTTGGCGACGTTCGGCTGCTGCTTATCCTCCGGTTGCTCTTTATCCTTCGGATACGCCAGACCACGGTCGGGTTCGCGCGAGGAGTCGGGGTCGGCTTTGCGGTACTGACCATCAACGAGCACGTGCAGTTCGCCGTTGATCATCACAGCGGGCGGAGCTTTTTCAACGGGCGGCTCGACGGGGGTATCCACTACCTCAATTTGGGCGTGCGCCACGGGAACAGCCAACACTGTACTTGCCAGTGCGACCGTTACCGCTACAACCATTGGCGCGAAACGCATACCGGACTTCTTTCTTTCCAAAAAGGGCCTGTGAACTGGTCTTGCCTGATTTGCTTTACAGATTCACTGGGGCATCTTTAATTAGCCCTTATTAATATCGTACCCCATCTACCCAATTACCAAAACGGTCGGCGACGACATTATCCCACCGCGATTTGAGCACGAAATAGCGGCCGTGGCTGCCGCCGTTTCGTTCGGACGCACGGAGCGTGGCGATCGACGCATCGCACACACCATCAAGCGGCAAGCAGTAGTTGGCGCGGTTGCGTGTCGCGGCAGTGGTCTTGGAGTTCAGCGGAGACCAGCCGACGAGACCGCCAGCCCCACCGCCGGCGACACCGACAGTGGCGGGGTCACCCGCCGCGGTCATTGGGTTGCCCAGGTAGACGGCGCCAGCGAGCTGACCGCGGCGTGCGATCTCACGCTCGGCATCCTGCAAGATCATCGCGCCCTGAGAGAAACCGACGACGACGTACTGCGGATGGCAGCCGGTGGTGCGCTGGTAGTTGTCGATCTGCCGGATCACGCCCGCGCGGCCCGTGCCGACAGAGTTGATGAAGTCGCGGGCGGCCTGCACGCCCATGTTCAGCATGGGCATTGCGTAGATGCCCACGAGGTTGAGTGCCTGCGCGAGCGTGCGCGGCAGTGCAGGAACGGTACCGGTGTACTCGGGAGCGAATGCCGGGTAGTACTCGGGGCCGAGGCCGAGCACCTCGACATTATTCATGAGCGATTTGCCACCGTGAGTCGCGCGGTAGCGGCTTTCGGAGGTGCGCAGGAAGGCGCGGATGTGCTCGCCCTCCCACCCGTTGGATACCCAGGGGCTCTGGGCGTAGCTGGTGCGGCCGCTATTGGGCTGGCCGGAACCGCGCGCGGCGATGACCGCGACAGCCGGGCAGGTGCGCGCTTCAGCGCGCTTCGGGGCGGCGGGGACGATGGTGGCGGTGACAGCGATGACGAGGGCGAGGACTAGTGCGAGCGCGCGACGGCGCAGGAAGATATGTGACACGGAGAGTATTCTAAACCGAAACTAATCTCGCGTCTGCCCTGTTCCTTCCAAGATCCACTTTGTGCTGGTCAGCTCGGGCAAAGCCATGGGCCCACGGGCGTGGAGTTTTTGGGTGGAAATGCCGATCTCGGCTCCCATTCCGTACTGCTCACCGTCGGTGAAGGCAGTCGAAGCGTTGATCATCACTGCGGCGGCATCGACTTCGGCGGCGAATTTCTGGCAGGTGTACGCGTTGTGCGACGCGATCGCCTCGGTGTGCCCCGACGAATACTGCGCGATATGCGCGATGGCGCCATCTACCCCGTCGACGATCTGAGCAGCGATGTCCATCGAGAGGTACTCGTCGGACCAGTCCGTCTCCGTCGCGGCGACAATTCCTTCCGCACCTAAAGCAGCGAGCTTATCGACGTCCCCATGCACCGTCACCCCCGCCCCCTGCAGTTCAGTAATGACGCGGAGTTGGTCTTCGGGGGCAAGCGCTGCGTCGATAAGCGCTGTTTCTGTCGCGTTGCACACGGAGCAGCGGCGCGTCTTTCCGTTGATGAGCATCGCGATTGCTTCGTCGAGGTCCGCGTCTTTATCGATGTAGAAGTGGCAGTTCCCTGTGCCCGTCTCGATCGCGGGCACCGTCGCACCCGTGACCACCGCATCGATGAGGCGGGCGGAACCGCGCGGGATGACCACGTCGACAAGCCCGCGCGCCGTGATGAGGTCCTGTACTGAATCGTGCGTCTCGCACGGTAGGAGCTGCACGATCTCACGCGGCAAGCCATGTTTATCTGCGACGTCCTGCAAAATCTCGACGAGCGCCGCATTCGAGTGCTTTGCCGATTTCGACCCGCGCAGCAGTGCGACGTTGCCCGACTTGATCGCCAGGCCGAACGCATCGACCGTGACATTCGGGCGTGCCTCGTAGACCATGCCCATCACGCCCAACGGAACACGCACCTGCTTCATCTGGATGCCGTTCGGCATCAGTCCGCCGCGCAGCACCTCCCCCACCGGATCCTGCAGCGACGCCACCTGGCGCAGACCGCCCGCGATTCCCTCGATGCGCGCGGCGTCGAGCGCGAGCCGGTCGATGAGCGATTCGCTCAGACCGTTAGCTTTTCCGTCCTCGATGTCCTTGTTATTTGCGGCGAGGATCTCTTCTGTGCGTGCGACGAGCTCGTCCGCCGCGGCGTACAGCACCGCGTCCTTGTCCGGCGTTGCGAGCGTAGCCAGCACTGGCGCCACCTTCTTCGCGGCGCGGGCTTTGGTCAGGACTTCTTCGCGTTCCAATACTCTCGCATCAGTCATGGTCGCCCACTGTAGTGGTTGGGCTACAGACGCGAAGCGTAATTAGAAAGGTAGTCCGCGTGAATGACGGAGCGGCGCTGGTGCGGCGGAAGCTCGTCGGTGTGCTTGCCTAGCATGCCGGTGAGTTCAGCGGCATCGTAGCCGACGACACCGCGGCCGATGGCTTGGCCGTTGGGCCCCAGAATCTCGACGATATCGCCGGATTGAAAATCGCCATCGACACCGGTGATGCCGACTGCGAGCAGAGAGGTGCCGCCGCGGGTGACGGCTTCGACGGCACCGGCGTCGAGACGCAGCACGCCTTCGGCGTCGGCGGCGTAGAGCACCCAGAATTTCCAGGCGGAAAGCTGCGATTCCGGGCGAGTGTGGAAGACGGTGCCGACAGAGGCGTCGCCAAGCGCGTCCTCGATATTCTCCGCAGACGTCAGAAGGACCGGCACACCGCCACGGGTGGCCAGGCGCGCGGCAGAGACCTTCGAGGCCATGCCGCCGGTGCCGAAAACACCGCCGTCGCCGGCAACGATTCCCTCAAGGTCTTTGCCGGAGCGGACCTCCGGGACGAACGTGGCTCCCGGTTCCTTCGGATTGCGGTCGTAGAGGCCGTCGACATCAGACAGCAGGATCAAGGCGTCGGCGGCGGTGATCGTCGCGACGATGGCGGAGAGGCGGTCGTTGTCACCGAAACGCATCTCTGAGGTGGCAACGGTGTCGTTCTCATTGACGATCGGAACCGCACCCAACTGACGCAGCTTGTCGATGGTGCGCTGTGCATTCCTCGCACGCTCGCGCACACCGGCATCGGACTGCGTGAGCAAAACCTGGCCGATGGTGCGGTTATAGCGCTCGAAGGAACGCCCCCAAGTCTGCGCCAGGTGAATCTGACCGACGGAGGCAGCCGCCTGCTTCAAGGCGAGATCTTTCGGACGGGTGGATAGTCCCAGAGGTGGCATGCCGGCGGCGACAGCACCGGAGGAGACGACGATGACATCGCCGCCGCGATCTGTGCGCGCTTCGATCGCATCCACGATGCGGTCGATCTTTTCTTGGGAGACCACGGAGTTGGAGTCCACGAGCGAACTCGTGCCCAGCTTCACGACGATCTTTTTCGCCCCCGCAATCTGTTCGCGCAGAGTCTCCGGTACTACACCCGGCATCGTCATTAACCTTGCCACCTCTCTCGGTCGGCTTCCTGCCGATCGAGCAGGTCGTCGCCGTAATCGTATTCGTCGATAAGTCCTCGACGGGCCTGCGATGCGCGCTTGCGCTCGGCTGCGGACATGCGGTCCGTGCCGCCGAGGCGCGCGTCTTGGCCGCGGCCCGCCTTCGTGGGATCGCCGCCAATCGACGGCTCCCAATCAAAGGAGATCTCCCCGATGGTAACGGTGTCTCCCTCGTTCGCGCCGATTTTCCGCAATTCTTCTTCGACGCCGGCCTTATTCAAACGATCCGAAAGGTAGCCGACCGCCTCGTCGTTCTCGAAGTCGGTCTGGCGGATCCAACGCTCCGCCTTCTCGCCGGTGACGAGCCAGCCGCCCGGGTACAGCGGGTCCGGGATGACCTGGATATCGTCGCTCTGGTCGACCGCGCGCGGGCGGATAATCTGCGCGGCTTTCTTGTCGGCGGCTTTACGAGCGACTTTCGGCTGTGCCTTGCGGGCAGCCTGGACGATCTCCCACAGCGCCCACTTGAGCTCATCGAGACCTTCGCGAGTGGCGGTGGAGATCATGTAGATCGGCCAGCCGAATGCTTCGGCGAGGTCCTCGCGCAAGAATTCCGCGAGCTCTTTCGCTTCCGGGACGTCGACCTTGTTCAAGACGATGATGCGCGGACGCTGGCGCAGGTCACCCAGACCCGAATCGCCGTCTTCAGCCTCAATCAAGTCGGCATAGGAGTCGAGCTCAGCTTCCAGCGCTTCAATATCGGACTGCGGATCGCGGCCCGGCTCAAGCGTGGCGGTGTCCACCACGTGAGCGAGCACAGCAGTGCGCTCGATATGGCGCAGGAAGTCCAAGCCCAGCCCCTTACCCTGACTTGCGCCTGGAATCAGGCCGGGAACGTCGGCGATGGTGAAGGTGTCGTGGCCGACATCCACCACGCCCAAATTCGGCTGCAATGTCGTGAACGGGTAGTCAGCGATCTTCGGCTTCGCGGCCGACAACACAGAAATCAGTGAGGATTTGCCCGCCGACGGGAATCCCACCAGGCCGACATCGGCCATGGATTTCAGCTCGAGAATCAAATCGTGCGCCTGGCCCGGCTCGCCCTTCAACGCGAAACCAGGGGCTTTGCGCTTCGCAGTGGCCAACGCCGCGTTGCCGAGGCCGCCGTAGCCGCCCTCCGCCGCCAAAAACTGGGTGCCCGGAACGACGAGATCGGCGAGCATATTGCCGTCGGCATCACGCACGACGGTTCCGACGGGTACCTCCAGCACCAGGTTTTCCCCGCGCGCGCCATTGCGGTGGTCACCTTCGCCGTTGCCGCCGCGCTTTGCCTTGACGTGCGGGCGGTACTGGAAATCCAGCAGGGTGTGCACCTGCGTGGATACCTCCAAGATGATGTCGCCGCCGTGGCCTCCATTACCACCGTCGGGGCCGCCTAGCGGCTTGAATTTCTCGCGGTGCACCGACACACATCCGTGGCCGCCGTCGCCGGCCTGGAGGTGCAGAACTGCGCGGTCGACAAACTGAGCCATCGGGGGGATGCCTGCCTTTCAGATGGGGTTTTCCACGTGGAAGCGAGTGTACGGCCGTCGATAAGCGAAAGCGCCGTGCGACCCTAGGCGGATCCACGGCGCGATCAAGATAATGCGGGAAGTTACGCGGTAGCGGACTTCTCCTCGACGACAGCGTCGTCGACCAGGCCAGCGTCATTCGCGGCCTCCAGGACCTCAGAGGAAACGCCCTCTGCGTCAGCCGGAATGATGTTGACGATGCGGCGCTTCTTCTTGATACCGAACTGCACGGAACCTGCAGCCAGAGCGAACAGCGTGTCGTCGCCGCCGCGGCCGACATTGTCGCCCGGGTGGAACTTCGTGCCGCGCTGACGGACGAGGATCTCGCCTGCCTTGACCTGCTGGCCGCCGAAGCGCTTCACGCCGAGGCGCTTGGACTCAGAGTCGCGGCCGTTCGAGGAGCTCGATGCACCCTTCTTGTGTGCCATTGTGGTTGCCTCCTAAGTGGCGTCTCGGATTACTTGATGCCGGTGATCTTCAGCGTCGTGTTGGGCTGACGGTGGCCCTGACGCACCTTGTAACCGGTCTTGTTCTTGTACTTGAGGATGTTGATCTTCTTGCCCTTGCCGTGCTCAACGATCTCCGCGGAGACGTTGACCTTGGCGAGGTCCTCGGACTTGGAGGTGACGTTTGCGCCGTCGACGAGGAGAACCGGGGTGAGCGCCACAGAATCGCCAGCTTCACCCTCGATCTTCTCGACCCGAACGAGGTCGCCTTCGGCAACCTTGTACTGCTTGCCGCCGGTCTTGACGATCGCGTACATAGCGGGTTACCCCTTTCTTCAACTCGCAACGGCGCCGGCATGCTACGGCACCGAAAACCATCGGATAAATTTAAGCGTTTCGGGGTTTACGTGGGATGTACGTCGCTACCTCGCTCGCATGCGTGTATCCGCGAAGGCGCGCCCCAAAACAGCGACTGTCAAAGACTACACCGCACCCTCGCGAAAGACCAAACTGCTTTGACTCGATCAATTCGGGAACATTTTTCGCGCCGGCCTCATTACACTGACGGAAGACACATGGTTTCACTCGGCGAAAGGAGGTCCCATCATGAACGAGTTCAATGAACCAACGGTTCTTCCGCCGTTCGGCGAGCTTTTCGCCGATTCCGCCCCCAGCGACGAGTCTCTTGCGCGCATGCTCGATGTCGCCGTCGACCCATCCACGCCGGATCCCGGCGATTCGCTCATTCCAGGTTCCGAGGAGGTCTCGCTCGACGAGTTCGACGAAGGCACTTCGCTTGACGACGGTGCTGTGGACCCGTCCGACCCACTCCCCGACGAAGAAACTGACTCTGAATTCCTCGATTCGGATCCCCTCGCCGACGATCCGGTTGATGAATCGACGCCTGAGTCGATGCCTGACGAGCCTTTGCCAGATGATTCGTCTAATGCTTTCCCCGACGATCCGTTGGCAGATTTCTAAGGAGGGATGACGTGGACCGCGAACGCGAACAGGAACTAGTGGCTCGCGCCCAAGCGGGCGACGAGAAGGCTTTCGCCGATCTCATTTACGACGCAAAGCGCCGTATGTGGGCCGTCGCCATGTCCGTGACGGGCAACAGCCACGATGCCGAGGACGCCATGCAGAACGCCATGATCTCTGCGTGGAAGAACATCGACCGGTTCCAGCCGCAGGCGCGGTTTTCCACTTGGATGTACCGCATCACGTCGAATGCGGCGCTCGAGCTTTTGCGGAAGCGCCGCGACATTCCCGACGACGATGCCGGTGCTGATACCCCCGATGCCTCTGCCCCGATCCAGCAGCGCATCACCACCACCATGGTTGTGCGTGAAGCGCTCGAGACACTCGATCCCGATTTCAAGGAGGTCCTCGTCCTGCGGGAATACGGCGGCTTGACCTACGACGAACTCGCCGCGCAGCAGGGAATTCCCGTTGCGACGGTGAAGAGTCGCCTCAACCGCGCCCGCCGCAAATTAAAGGATGCCCTCGTGGCGCAGGGCATTTAAGCCCCGGCCCTTTATCTCGTCGCGATAATCATAATGACGATGAGCAGCACTACTGCTCCGACGCCGACACCGGCCAGGAGTGGAGTGTTGCTCTTCTTTTTGTTCGGGGCACTCGGCGCAGGTCGCTGAGACATGGCAGCCATCTGTTGCGGGCGCTGCTGGGGCTGCGGTCCTTGTGGTCGTTGCGGGCGCTGCTGGGGTGGCGCGAAACCAGGGCGCTGACCTTGCGGTCCCGGCGGGCCGAAATTCGGGCGGGGAGGCATGGGCTGCCCGCCCGGACGAGGCGCGGGACGCGGCGCAGGGGTCGGGGTGGGGGCAGGACGAGGGCCAGATCCGGGCCGTGGCGCATGACCAGGAGCAGCACCAGGGGCGGGACGGGGTCCCGGGCCGAATGGGTTATCGCCGCTCTGCTTCGGCCCGCCTGCAACGGCGGACTGAGTGAAACGGCGCAGCGTCGCGACGAGGGCGCCGCGGCAGACGACGGTCTTAGGGTCGTCGAGACGCATGACGCGGCCGACCTTGCCCAGCTCATCCTGCACGTACGGGATACGCGAGGAACCACCGGTGAGGTAGATCGGAGTCGCCGGATCTTCGACGCCGGCCTCGCGGAGCACGGCGCGGGTCATGTCGGTCGCGCGCTCGATGGGCTGCGAGATGACGCTATTGAATTCGTCGCGAGTGATCAGGATGTCCTTCTCGCCCGACGGGGACGAAATGGTGATGGTCGCCGACGACGTGTCGGACAGCATCTCCTTCGCCTCACGGATATTTTCCTGCAGCGAATTCATCACGGATGCAGGGGCATTGCGCAGGGAATCGGCGAGATCCGGATCGTCGTGGTCGATCTGCTCGATCACCCAGCGGTAGACGAGATTGTCAATGGTGCGGCCGCCCAGCGAGTTATCGCCCTTCGCGGCCACGACGCGGTAGTCGCCGTTGCGCTCGGCACGCAGCACTGCGATGTCGAGGGTTCCGCCGCCGAAGTCGAAGACGACGACATGCTTGCCGACGGGAATTCGCTGCTGCGCCGCATAATGAATCGCCGCAGCACGGGGCTCAGAAATGGTGCGCAGACGGCGAATGTCCAAGCCAGTGCCACTGGCAGCATCAACGAGATTGCCCAGAGCATTGTGGGACCACCGCTCCGGGTGGGTGAAGGTGACCGTGGCGGGGTCGGTTCCCGCGTGCTGGGATTTCGCGCGCTCCAGCACCGACTGAATGATCGCACCGAAAATCTTCTGCGCCGACACATCATCGCCCTCGAGCTGGACGGTGTCATGGTCGATGAAGCGCTTCGGGGACAGCACCAGGCGGGATGGGTCGCGGCGGCCAGCGAGAAGAGCCGAGTCACCGCTGATGACTTCACCGGACTCGTCGACAAAAACGGCCGAAGGCATGAGGTTTGACCGGTGGCTCAACGCCAATGCCTCCACGGAACCACCCGCGGGACTGGTGTGCGCTGCTGCAGAGTTCGACGTTCCAAAATCAACAGCTAGGTGCCACGGTGGGGCCACAGTTTCGTCCTCCTTGTTATTTACCGGAGCCAGTGTATCGTGCCTGGCGACTTAAGGACACGATTAGCTCGCAATCTTATTCCACGCGGCTTGATACGCGACAATGAGACGCTCACGGGCATCGTCCTCCGCAGCCGACAGCGGTGTCATCGCCAATTCGCGGAGATCACCGAGCTCCCTGCGGAGAGCAGCAGTGACTTCTTCCGGCAAGGCGGTGTCTTCCAGCCCCACCTTCTGCGCTGGAGTGATGCCCTGAATCGCGGCGAGCAGACGCGGAATGAGCACGGAATCAGGCGAGTCGCTAACGGTGTTTTTAAAGCTGCGGTAGAGCATCACGTCACGCATGGCCGGCTGGGACTCAAGAATCGACTGGACCCACAGGACGTGGTCGCGGGTTTCCGGGGCATTCGCCAAAGAATCGAGGACATCAACGACGCGGACAGCGCGCTGCAGCATGGCGAAATACGGCATCGTCTGCGTGATGATGCTCGTCAAATAATCAATGCCCGAGGTCGCGCGCATCCATTCCAACAGTCCTGCTGCCCCTTGCTGCGCCGCGACACCCCGGCCGTACACCAGCCCGTACTCCCCCACCACGTCGAGCAAGTAGTCGCGGTTTTCGGAAGTGAATCCGTGCACCACGATCCCTGGGTCGTCTGCCTCGACGAAATCGATCAGGTCCTCGCGGTCCAAATGAGCCAAATCCGCCAGATCTCGGGCCACGGATTCGGTGATGCGTCCCGTCAGCGCCGACTCCGCCAGCAGCCCTGAGAGCGGAACCATCGTCCCAACGTGCCCGCCGAGCTGAGCTGCGATCCGCCCCGCATAGTGCTGCGCCATTTCCAGCGGATCGTGGTGACCGAACGCCCCTGGACCGAAGGAATCTGCGCGCGACAGGACGCCCACAGTGGTCAACGGGGTCATGCCGAGCTCGGAAAGAAACCTTCTTTCATCCTCACGCGGTGCGGAATCAGAAAGAAACACGACACAGTCGGCCCACGAGCTGGCGCGCTTGGTGTCGCGGGTGCCGTCGAGAAGCGTGCGGCGCGTGCGCGCCTCGTTTTCGACTGTGAGCGTCGCGGTGCCCGGCGTGTCGATGATGCCCAATGTCGACAACCGCGCGATCGGGATGAATTGACGCACGAAATCCACCTCATCGAGGGGCCGCTGCAAATCCGTCAGCGCCTCGCCGGCGAGCGGAATCGCCGTCACCTTCCCGTCAAGCCCGACGACCTCCGCGCGCGCCGGCGCTCCCTCGTCGTATACGCTCACCGCCATCGTGCACTCCAGCGAACCTGTCGCCGCGATCCGCGATTCCGTCAACGCATTCACCAGCGTCGACTTTCCCGACTTCAAACGGCCGATCACCGCCACGCGCGGCGGACGCGTCACCATTTCCCGAAGCTCCGAAGCCGGCGTCTCCAACTGCGGGCCGCCTCGCGCCAAAGCGTCGACGCTCTGCCGCAAAAGGACATCCAAGGCTTCGGTGTTCTGCTCGTGCACCGGATGTGGAGCATTCATCGTCGCAATCCTTCCTAGATCTGGCGGAGATGGTTCCGCAGCTCGTCGATCGTGGCCTGGAGAATCTTCTTGTTCTTCGTCAACCGCGTGATCGTCTCCTGGCGGCTCGACTCGGTCGCCCGGGCCGCGTCGCGCGCTTCCTTGATGTGGCCTTGGACCTCCTTTTGCTCCTGACGCAAATGCGAGCGGTAACGCAGCACCATCTCGGTGCGCGCCGCCGCAATCATCGTGTCCAGCATGCGCACAATAGACATACGCGTCGTCTGCACTGTTTCGCGCAGCCACTGGATCAGGTGATTCTTGCCGTTGCGAAGGGCTCGGAAACCCATGTTGATGCCCACCCAGACAGCACCGGCCAGCGGCGCAACCGGGATCACCGCGAGGAGCATGCCCGAGCCGATCATGCCCATGGTGACCATCGACGGGTCGATCAGATCCTTCGTCTTCTTCTCCACGTCGCGGCCCTTGACCTCGTCCACAGTGATGGACTCCACCGCCGCGCCCGCCACCGAGTGGACGATCTCCGGGCGGTCCGGGAACAGTTGTTGGGCGCGCTGCTTCAGCCCGGCGAGCTGCTTGTCAAGCGTGGTGCCGATAAGGTCAGTCAGTTCTGTTTCGATCTGGCTGGTGAACACCTGCGGCTTCGACCGCAGCACGCGCATTCCTTCGCTGTTGATTCGCTTCGTCCACTTATTGCGCAGCTGCTCGATGTCCCCGTCAAGCTCATCTGTGATGCGGTTGCGCATCAGCTGGATATCGCGGCTGAGCAGCTGCTCCCACTCCGAGGCGTGCTCTTTGAGTTCTTCGAGCTCTTTTTGTTCCTGCTCGAGCTTGGCCACGCCTTCCGTCGGCTCGGCGTTGACCTCGATCTCGCGGTCCGTGCGCGCGACGAGCTCTACCAGTTTCGTCGTCACCGATTCCATCGCGCTGCGCAAGCCCAGTGCCTGCGGGTTCGCCAACAGGGTGGTGATCTGGCCGCGCAGCTCGACGATGCCACTGCGTTGTGCGATCCCTGCTGCGCGCTGCGGGTCGGTGGCCGCCATGTCCACCGCGTCCATCGCTCGCAGGCTGGACACGCCGATCACGGGCACGTCCGCTCCGAGGTGCTCGCGAATGAGGCGCCTGTCGTCTTCGACAATCGCGCGCCAGCGGCGGATATTCTTGTCTGTCTTCGTCACCGCCACGACCACGGCGCCGACTTCCTGCCGCGCTTCGGCGAGAATGTCCATTTCCGGTTTCGTGATCGGGGTGGACGCATCGCACACCATGAGCAGCAGCCCGGCGCGGTGCGCTTCGCTGAACGCTGCCTGCACCGCGTGCTCATCGAGGCCACCCACACCAGGCGTATCGACGACCATCACTCCCGCCAGCGGCGGAAACTCCAGCGTCACAGCCGCAGCGGTGGCTAGGTCGTTCTCGTCGCTGCCCGCTTCCGCCCCGGCAAGCCCATCGATGGTGACGTACCGCGGCAGCTCCTCCACAGTGATCGGCTGCCGTCCCTGCCCGCGCACAAGCTGGACATCGGGCGCCGTGGGCCCTTCTCCCGCGCCCGTCAGGGAGACACGGATAGGCGCGCTTGTCGACGTCAGCACGTCCACCGGCAACAGTTCCCTTTGCCCGATCAACGCATTGACCAACGACGACTTTCCGCGCTTGATCTCCCCCACAACCACGACCGTTCCGCTGCGGAACGACGCATGCATGAGCGATTCCGCAGTCTCCGCCGCAGTGGTCTCCCCGTAACGGCGCAGAATGCTCAACGCCCGTCCCAGCGACTCCTGCGGGGTACGCCGCTGCGGCTGCTGCGGGGTCTGCGAGGGCTGCATCCGGTCTCCTTTTCAATCGATGAAGACGTGTGTTTATTCCTTGAGCACCCGAGCTTACGTGTTTTTGCGCTCGGAGTTGTCCCGAAATCCAACTAAACAATCGCACCTTAACCTGCTGTTTTCTACCGCTTGCCGAAAAGTTTCAAAATTTTCTCAGCCAAACGGGAACCTTCGACATAGGCTGCGCATTACACGGGTGACTGGACAGAACGTCAGGTCAACACAGTCCGGTGGCACCCGGGCACCACAACACGACCGCACCGAATATCGACTCACAGAAAGGTTCACATCATGTCCGACCAGAACAACACCCCGAACACCAACCAGAACAACGGCGAATTCTCCATCGTTGACCCGGAAGGCAACACCGTTTCCGGCACGATCCTGGGCGGCCAGGACACCAACTACGACGGCAAGCTCGATTCCCTCCAGGTCGACATGGACGGCGACGGCAAGGCTGAGACCCGCGTCACTGACCGTGATGGCGACGGCCGCGCTGAGAAGGTCGAGCAGGACACCGACGGCGACGGCGTCGCGAACATCCTGGCCGAGGACACCAACAAAGACGGCAAGATGGACATCATCAGCGAGGACACCAACAACGATGGCCTGATGGACACCTCCGTCCGCGACACCAACTACGACGGCATGAGCGACAAGGCTGAGATGGACACCGACGGCGACGGCCAGGCAGATGTGACCATCCGCGACACCAACTACGACGGCACCCCGGATTCCCTCTCCGTCGACACCGACGGCGACGGTGTTGCTGACTACTTCGAGTACGACACCGACGGCGACGGCGTCGTCGACTCCGCCAGCGGCACCCCGGGCGGCATGAACCAGACGCAGCGCGAGTTCCTCGAGGGCGGCGCCGCACCGGAGGGCACTGCACCGGCTCCGGAGGCAGCTGCACCGGCTCCTGAGGCACCTGAGGAGGCACCGGCTCCGGAGGCACCGGCACAGGAAGAAGCACCGGCCCCCGAGGCACCGGCTCCGCAGCCAGACGGCCAGGCAGCGGCCGCATCGTCTCCAGCTGACGGCATCGCGGTCGACCTCGACGGCGACGGCTACGCAGACGTGCTCGCTACCGACGCCGACGGCGACGGTGTCGTCGAAGAGATGCAGTACGACACGGACGGCGACGGCGTCGGCGACCTGATCGTCCTGGACACCGACGGCGACGGCCGCGCAGACGAGGAGCACCTCGACAGCGACGGTGACACCGTGACGGACTCCGCGATCATCGACACCGACGGCGACGGCATCGGCGACATCCACGCCTCCGACACCGACGGCGACGGCTACTACGACGCCGAGGAGGAGATCACCACCGATAACAGCGCGATGGACATGCCGACCACGGACGAGCTCGGCTACACCGAAGACGCTTACCAGGAGAGCTACGAGGACAGCGGCGACGCTGCCGGCCTCGACGACACCGCCACCGACTTCGCCTAAACAGCAATCAGGCCCCGTTCCCAGAAGGGAGCGGGGCCTTTTCGCATTCAGCTACCGCGACTTGCGCGTCGCACGTCGACGCCCGCGGGAGCTTTTGCTTATCGACGCCTCCCGCTTCGCTTCTTCCTGCTTTGCCCGACTCGGCTGCTTCTTCTGGTCCTGCTGGCCGGAAGTACGGCGCGTCGCCCGGCGCCGACGGCGGGAACCGCTGGTCTTCGTCGGACGCTGCGTCTTGTGACGTTCTTCGTCCCGGCCAGAGTCTTCCCGGTCAGAAGTGGAGTCTGCGGAATTGGCCGATTCGGCGAATGCTAGGGCGTCGGCCGCCTCGTCAATCGCGTCCTCGGTGGACATGTCGTCGTAATCCTTCGGATCAGGACGGTAGTCCGACACAGAATTCCCGCGAGTCTTTCGCTTGCGGCGCGGGGAACGCTCGAACTCCGCGACAGCCTCGTCGTAGGTTGTCGTCTGCTCCGTCGTCTCCGTCTGTCGCTCTTTTTGATTCTGTTCCTGATTCTGCTCCTGCTCTTGTTGGCGGCCACGGCCACGGCCGGAACCGCGGCGACCGCGGCGGCGGGAAGAGCGGCGTTTGGGCTGGTCATCGCGCTCACCGTGCTCGTCGTCAGAATCGGGTTCGGCGACGACGGCGTCGATAAGCTCTTCTGCGCTCTTATTCTTCTTGTTGCGCTTCTCCATCGCCTTCGCTGCCGGGTGTTTGCCCGGGGCATGGGTGCGGGGGGAGTCGGGATCGACGGGGTCGTCGGTAAGCAGAATGCCCCGGCCATCGCAATGCTCGCACTTGGTGGAGAACGTCTCAACGAGGCCTGTGCCCAGGCGCTTTCGCGTGAGCTGGACGAGACCGAGCGACGTGACCTCCGAAACCTGGTGGCGCGTGCGGTCGCGTCCGAGTGCTTCCTTGAGGCGGCGCAAAACGAGGTCCTGATTCTCCGGCAGGATCATGTCGATGAAGTCGATGATGATCATGCCGCCGATGTCGCGCAGACGCAGCTGGCGGACGATCTCCTCTGCTGCCTCGAGGTTATTGCTGGTCACCGTCTCTTCGAGTGAACCGCCGGAACCCGTGAACTTGCCGGTGTTAACGTCGATGACCGTCATGGCCTCCGTGCGGTCGATGACGAGCGTGCCGCCCGAGGGCAACCACACCGTCCGCGACAGCGCCTTTTGAATCTGCTCATCGACGCGGTACACATCGAACGCGTCGCGGCCGTCATTGGCGTGGCGGTCGAATTTCTCCAAGCGGTCGAGCAAATCAGGCGCGACGGACTGGACGTAGCTGTGCACGACATTCCACGACTTTTTGCCGTCGATGACGAGCGAGTCGAAATCCTCGTTGAACAAATCACGCACGACCTTGACCAAAAGACGCGGCTCTTCGTAGAGCGTGACGGGCTTGGCGCCCTTCGACTGCTTCTCTTTTTCCGCTTCTTCTTGGATCGCTTCCCACTGGGAATGCAGGCGGTTGACGTCGGCAGCGATGGCTTCTTCCGGCGCGCCCTCGGCTGCGGTGCGGATGATCGTTCCGCCCTTGCCGGGCACGACGCGGACGAGAATGTCCTTCAAGCGCTTGCGCTCCGGGGCGGGCAGCTTGCGCGAAATGCCGGCGCTGCGTCCGCCTGGGACGTACACAAGGAAGCGGCCCGCCAAGGAAATCTGCGTGGTCAGGCGTGCGCCCTTGTGGCCCACCGGGTCCTTCGTCACCTGGACAAGCACTTGGTCGCCGGACTTCAGCGCCTGCTCAATGCGACGCGAACGTCCGCCGAGACCAGCGGCTTTCCAGTCCACCTCGCCGGCATAGAGCACACCGTTGCGGCCCTGCCCGATATCGATGAACGCGGCCTCCATACTCGGCAGCACATTTTGCACGCGGCCGAGATAGATATTGCCGATCATCGACGCGTTTTCATCCGAATCAACGAAGTGCTCGACAAGCAGGCCGTCTTCGAGGACGCCGACCTGAGTGAGGGTGCCGGGGCCGTCGTGACGCTTACGTTCACGCACGACCATCGTGCGCTCGACGGATTCGCGGCGCGCGAGGAATTCCGCCTGCGAGACAACACGCGAGCGTTTGCGCTCCTCCTCGCGGCGTTCGCTGCGGCGACGTCGCTGCGCCTCAAGCCGCGACGACCCCTTGATCGCCTTCGGCTCCTCGATGTGCTCGTCCGTTGCGGTTTCCTGCGGTTCCGGGGCATCGCTTATCGACGCATCCCCCGTCCTTTTCGCCCTCCTCCGCGAACCCCGGGGCGGAGCCTTGAACACCGGCGCGTACATTCCGGTCGCTTCCTCGGGCGCCGGCGTGATCTCAGGCTCGATGTCGGTGAGCAGATCTGCCTCGACCTTTTCCTCGATTTGGCTGATCTCGTTCTCGACGTCCTTACGGACGCGGTGGCGGATCTTCTCCTCCGCCGCCGGATCGACGTCTTCTGTTTCCGCGCTCGTAGCGGTGGTCTCCTCCGTCTGAGCTTCCTGAGTTTCAGGGGCGGCCTCGAGCGTGTCGAGCACCTGCTCGGTCTCTGCCTTGCTCAGCGAGGACTGCGCGACCTTCACCAAGCCCAACTCGTTGAGCTTGACCACGAGGTCCTTCGATGTCATCCCCAGCATCTTCGCCAGGACGAACACACGAGTCTTCTCGCCGATCTGTGAGCGGTCGAACTTCTCGGGCTTTTTCGCCGCCGTCTTTTTTGCCGTCTTTTTCGCGGTTTTCTTCACAGCCTTCTTCGTCGTCTTCTTCGTCGTCTTCTTCGTTGTTTTCTTCGCCGTCGAACGTGCCCGGCGCTTGCGCGGGGTAGTTGTCTCGTCGCTGTCAGCCACGGAAATCTCCTATTCAATTGCCGCGCGCGGTACGACTCCCAGCACCGGGCGCTGGTGGAATGATTCCACCGCCGCCGCACAGTGCTGTGCACCGCCGATCGCGCGGAATAAATGTCAAGCTTATTGAGCAATCGATTGCTCCAGAGACCATTGTGGCACAGCTTGGCTGCGTCAGGGCGCGCAGGTTTCTATTCCGAGCGAACCGACAGGGACGCCCGCCTCCGCGAGGGAGGTGGCGTGTGCGCCTAGCGCTTCTCCTGGAAGCCCTGGCCAGCGACCCACGTACGAGTCACGGCGAGGCGGGCAGACGCGCCCGGGTCCTCCACGTCCGAGACACGGTAGAAGTCCATGACCACTTTGTCCTTGGAGATGCGGGCAATTCCGTAACCGTGGGAATCGAAGTCCACGTGGTTGACCCACGGGTTCGCCGAGTACATCACGCCTTCAACGAGGTGGGTGATGTGGTTGTCCTCGGGCGTGTAGGTCTTCGTGTACTTGGTCACGATTTCATCCACGTTCGGGGCCGTGATCGACGAACACACCATCTCGCAGCCGATCTCCTTGCCCTTGTGCTGCACCGAGTGAGCCCACTCGGAGTGAATGTCGCCGGTGAGGAAGAGGGTGTGGGGGGCGGTGCTAGAGAGGACGTCGAAAAGCCGTGCTCTCTCGGCGCGGAATCCATCCCACTGGTCGGCGTTGACGGCGATGCCCGCGGACTTCGTGAACTCGTCGAGCACGTCGTTCGCGGTTCGGTTGTCGGAGCTCGTCGGCGGCAGGTGACCGATCTCCATCGGCGAGACCATCACCGAATTGCCCAGCACATTCCAGGCAGTCGTCGCGGTTTCGACCTCGCCCTTGACCCAGTCGAACTGTTCCGAGCCGAGCATGCTGCGTTCCGGCGCGTCCTTGTCGCGGCCGAGCACCTTGACCGGCTCATCGCGGTACGAGCGCAGGTCCATCATCGTGAGCTTGATCAGATTGCCGAACTGGTAGCTGCGGTAAATGTGCCCGCCTTCCGACGGACGCACCGCACGCACCGGCAGCCACTCGTAGTACGCCTGGTGAGCGAAAGACTCGCGCTTCTTCCATTCGCCTTCCGCGCCCTCGGTGTGGTTCTCGGCGCCGCCCCTCCAGGAGTCATTGGCGGACTCGTGGTCATCCCACACCACGACCCACGGCACGGCAGCGTGCGCGGCCTGCAGGTGCTCGTCGGTGCGGTAACGGCCGTAGCGAACGCGGTAATCCTCGAGCGACACGATCTCGTGCGCCGGGTGATGCGGACGCGACACACCGCTCTTACCTGCATACTCGCCGGTCGGGTACTCGTAGATATAGTCGCCCAAGAAGACGACGACATCGATCTCGCCCGCGGCGGCGCGCTCCGCCATGTCGCGGTAGGCGGTGAAATAACCGCACTCGTAATTGGCGCACGATGCGACGACGAGCTTGTACTCGTCGATATCCGCCGTGAAGGCCGGCGCCGTGTGGGTCGCGCCCACTGGGGAGACCTGATCATTCCAACGGAAACGGTAGAAATAATCGGTGGCGGGCTTCAGACCGCGGGGGTCGACCTTCACCGTGTGGTCGCTCGCGGCGGTGGCGCGATGCGTGCCCTTGCGCACGATCTTGGAGAACTCACGGTCCGTTGCGATCTCCCATTCCACCGTCGCATCCTCGCCGATCCCCGACCCCGGCACAGCCTCTTTCGACACCGTCACACGGGTCCAGATGATCACGGAATCCGGCGTCGGATCACCGGACGCGACACCGTGCATGAACGCCGCGTACGGCTTCGGCTTCGGGGCCTGCGGCAAGCGTGCCGACGACAGCGACCGCGACGACGAAAGCTGAGCATTCGCAGTGGCATTACCGGCCACAGCCGCACCAGCGGCAGCTGCGGCGGAACCCGCGAGGAAGCGACGACGAGGAAGATTCTTATTAGCCATGCATAACACCTTCGAATCCGCCGTTTCGCAGCGCAAGCGGAACTCATCGGTGCCAACGAATGTTCCGCACGAATTCACAGGGAGTTCACTTGGCGTGGGTAAGCAAAAAGCCCGCACCATAACGGCGCGGGCTCGAAGCAAAGATGACTTAGAGGTTCGGGAACCAGATCGCGATCTCGCGCTCAGCGGACTCCGGAGAGTCGGAGCCGTGGACGACATTCTCGCCGACCGTCAGAGCGAAGTCGCCGCGGATCGTGCCCGGGGTCGCCTTCTCCACCGGGTGGGTGCCACCGGCGAGCTGACGCCATGCGGCGATCGCGGACTCGCCCTCGACGATGCCCGCGACCAGCGGCGCGGAGGTGATGAAGTCCACGAGCTCACCGAAGAACGGCTTGTCCTTGTGCTCCTCGTAGTGCTTCTCAGCAGTCTCGCGGTCTGCGGTGCGCAGATCCATCTCGACGAGCTTCAGGCCCTTGCGCTCAATACGGGAAATGATCTCTCCCACGTGGCCGTTTGCGACACCATCAGGCTTAATCAGAATCAGAGTGCGTTCAGTCATGGCTCCAACCCTACCGCCTGCTAGTCGACGTCGCGCACAACAGCCGCCGCAGTCTCATGGTCCGTGTTTCGGAACCACAGCTGCACCTGCCGGACCGCCGAATCCTCGCGCCCCTCGGCCTTGAGACGGCGCACGGTATCGCGCTGCTCGTCATCAAGCTCGATCGGCGCACCCTCTCGGGCACTGTATGCCCGGTACTTCTCCAGCAGACCGATGAACAGGAAAACGCCCGCCCCGACCAGAAGAAACAGTGCCACCCACTTCGGAGTGTTCATGAACGCGAGGACGATCGCGGCCAACGACAGGGCCGCGGCGAGAGCGAGAGAACCAGCTTGCATGCATCCGAGGGTACCTGGGGTGGAGCATGAAAATTAAGCAATTGCCGACGCCGGCGTTGTCGGCGTCGAACGCGACGGACTCGAGATTCCGCGCGCATTCGTCGTGCTTCAGCAGGGAGCGGAACTGACCGCCGAGGAGCTCATGGAGTGGGTCGCCGAGCGCGTCACCCCCTACAAGAAGGTGCGCGCAGTGACCTTCTTGGACGAGATCCCCAAGAACCCCACCGGCAAGATTCTGCGCAAGGACCTGCGCCTTATCCCGCTGGAGGGGTAGCTTCCCGCCGCCTCCGGGGGCAGTGCGACGCATCCCACATAAAGTCTGCGCGAATTCCTCTGTAAAGTTCTGCGACATAAGTCACAATTAAGAGTGTTATGGTTTTGCTCCACATTTCCACTGGGAGCGGAACCACACTCCGGAACCCAAGAAAAGAGGGAATCATGGCTGACAACCCAGTCCACGAGCTGCTGGACCCGAAGACCGACTACTACCAGGTATTCGCTGACATCGAGGGCGCGGACCTCGAGTGGTGGAAGAAGGCCCGCGACTTCGGTGAATTCGCCCGCCCCTACGTCAACGAGGGATGGGAAAAGGCCGAGTACCAGATCCCCGTCGTCGCCGAGGCCGGCAAGCGCGGCCTGTTCCGCGACGCCATCGAGATCGAGGGTGAGCCGCACATGTCCGTGCGTGCTGCACGCCTGATGGCTTTCGAGTTCGCGCGCACCGACGCCTCCCTCGGCACCGCTTTCGGCGTCCAGGCAGGGCTCGCGATGCAGTCCATCGCGATGTGCGGCTCCGAGGAGCAGAAGGCTAAGTACCTGAAGCCGATGTGCCACCTGGAGATCCGCGGCGCATTCGCTCTGACCGAGCCGGACCACGGCTCCGACTCCATCGCGCTGGAGACCACCGCGCAGCGCGAGGGCGACGAGTGGGTCATCAACGGCGAGAAGAAGTGGATCGGCCACGGCTCCGTCGGCCACATCGCGGTCGTGTGGGCGCGCGACACCGAAGACGGCCAGGTCAAGGGCTTCATCGTCGACCAGGATCAGGACGGTTACGAGGCGGAGACGATCGTCGGCAAGGCATCGCTGCGCGGCATCCCGCAGGCGCACATCAAGCTTAACGACGTCCGCGTTTCCGACGACCGCCGCCTCCCCGGCGCCAACTCCTTCCGCGACTGCGCGAAGGTGCTGGCTGGCACCCGCGTGTCCGTCGCATGGGCCTCCCTTGGCCTGGCGACCGACTGCTACGAGAAGGCGCTCGACTACGCGCAGCGTCGCGTCCAGTTCGGCCGCCCCTTGGTAAAGAACCAGATCATCCAGCAGCGTCTCTCTGACATGCTGCAGGATCTCACCTCCATGTTCCTCTACTGCCGCCGCCTGCTCGAGCTGGAGGAGTCCGGTGAGCTGACCGAGCAGCAGGCCGCTCTAGCGAAGGTCCACTGCACTCGCGCTGCCCGCAAGATCT
The DNA here is from genome assembly GCF_053479455.1 of Corynebacterium sp. 20-84. NCBI lineage: Bacteria > Bacillati > Actinomycetota > Actinomycetes > Mycobacteriales > Corynebacteriaceae > Corynebacterium > Corynebacterium sp. 20-84. Next base: position 99,757 of record NZ_JBRBCB010000002.1, on the reverse strand, counting down.
CCGCTGACGCCCGCGACATGTTCGGCGGCGTGGGCATCCTGCTGGAAAACGACGTGGCACGCCACCACGCCGATGTCGAGGCCCTGCACACCTACGAAGGCACCGACACGATGCAGTCCCTGATCGTGGGCAAGTCCATCACCGGCGTCGGCGCATTCGCCGGCTAAGGCACACGCTGAAATGAGCTGCATCGCGACCGAGAATGGAAGCGGTGCAGCTTTTCGCGCGAAAGCTACAGAAAGCGAGAAAGACTCATGACTGAAGAGAACGTGACCGACGGCGTCGCCGCCCTCCTCGATCCGAAGACCGACTACTACCGCGTGTTCGCCGACGTCGACGGCGAGGACCTCGAGTGGTGGAAGAAGGCCCGCGAGTTCATGGAATTCGCCCGCCCCTCGATCAACGAGGCGTGGGAAAAGGCCGAGTACAACATCCCGGGTGTGGAGGAAGCCGCGCGCCGCGGTCTGGTCACCGACGGTATTTCCATCGACGGTGAGCCCGGCATCTCGATCCGCGCGAACCGTCTGATCCAGATGGAATTCGCGCGCACCGACGCGTCCACCGCGACCGCACACATCGTGCAGTCCGGCCTGGCCATGCGCTCGATCTCCGAGTGCGGTTCCGAGGAGCAGAAGGCGAAGTACTTGGGCCCGATGTCGCGCATGGAGATCCGCGGCGCCTTCGCGCTGACGGAGCCGGATCACGGTTCGGATTCGATCGGCCTTGAGACATCCGCACGCCGCGAGGGCGACGAATGGATCATCAACGGCGAGAAGAAGTGGATCGGCCACGGCTCCGTCGGCCACATCACGATCGTGTGGGCGCGCGATGAGGAGGACGGCGAGGTCAAGGGCTTCATCGTCGACCAGGACCAGGAGGGGTACTCGGCGGAGACGATCGTGGGCAAGGCGTCGCTGCGCGGCATTCCGCAGGCGCACATCACGCTTAACGACGTCCGCGTTTCCGACGACCGCCGCCTCCCCAATTCCCACTCCTTCCGGGACACCGCGAAGGTGCTCACCGGCACCCGCATCGCAGTGGCATGGGTGGCACTCGGCATGGCGATCGACTGCTACGAGAAGGCACTCGACTACGCACAGCGCCGCGTCCAGTTCGGTCGCCCCCTGGTGAAGAACCAGATCATCCAGCTGCGCCTGGCCGACATGCTGCAGGAAGTGACCTCGATGGCGCTGTACTGCCGCCGTCTGCTGGAGCTGGAGGAGGCCGGCGAGCTCAACGAGAAGCAGGCAGCCCTGGCGAAGGTCCACAACACCCGTGGCGCACGCAAGATCGCGGCCGACGCCCGCGACATGTTCGGCGGCGTCGGCATCCAGCTCGAAAATGACGTGGCACGCCACCACGCCGACATCGAGTCGCTCCACACCTACGAGGGCACGGACACCATCCAGTCCCTCATCGTGGGCAAGTCCATCACCGGAGTGTCCGCTTACCGCTCTTAAGGCACTCTGAATGCCGGGTCCTGCTGATGCAGGGCCCGGTTTTACGGTTTAACAGCCGAAGAGGATGCTCATGGCGCCGAACGAATGATGTGTGCGACGCACGGGTGTTCCGCGGGGTGAAACCCAGACCGGGGTGCCCCGGCGCATGTGAATACGCCCGCGTTTTCGCCGCCGCGGATCGTCGTCGTTGACGCGGTTGTGGTAGCTGCACAAGGGCGCGAGGTTGTCCAGGTTGGTCTCTCCTCCCCTGCTCCACGGCGTGACGTGGTGGATCTCGCATGTGTCTGCGCAGTGGCGGCAGAACGGCTGCGAGCACATCGGCATCGCGGCTCGCGCGAGATCCCGCTGCTTCTGGTTGGCGAAGCGGCTCAACCGGTACAGATTCACCGCGCCCTTTTGCGGGTGGAAGACCGCGGCTTCCAGCTCATTGTCGGCGGTGGCGATGAACCGGTTGAGGAATTCTGCACCCGTCATGGTCGTGCCGTCGGTAAGCCCGAGAATAACCTCGTCACCATTACCGCGGACAATATCCACGAAATCCGGCAGACCGACAAGAACGAGTGGCCGCGGTTGCGCGTGCGGGACGCCTGTAACGGGCGCACCGTCGGTGTTGCCTTCGGAGTTGCCTTCGAGGTTGCCGCGCAGCAGGTCCTCGAATCTGGACGCCATCTGGGGCATGGCGGGCTTCGAAGAATCAATGCCGTCACGCAGAAATTGCTCGGTGTCGGAGAGCAGGCGCTCGTCGGCGGTCACGGTCATGGAGCGCTTCCCCATCCGCGAGCGACCGAATTTGACGGCGTCTGCGGGCGCAGCAGGTTCCGGGTCCGGCACCAGTTTCTTCGCGCGGCGCTTCACAGCGTCGAAGGTACCGCGGCTATTCAGTAAGGAAAGGCGGGTCTTCCAGCGGGTGGAGGGATCGTCGATAAGCGAAAGGCGCGATTCGATGAACGCGAGCTGATCAATCGACAGCCCGCTCGTCCGTGCCCTATCGAGGGCTTTTCGCTGCCATTTCGTCCATTTCGTGCGCCCGAAATAGGTGTTGCTCACTGCTTCCCAGTCGCGGACGCGCCGCGGATCGAGCCCGGCGGCGAGCGCGACCTCGCGGTCGAAATCCGCGAGCGAGTCCACAACGCTGTCGGACAGCGTGCGGATCATGTCAGTGAACGTCATGATTTTCACGCTAACCGAATCCGCAACCCGTAGAAAGCGATCTTTGCGCATTATAGTGCGCAAAACCGGCACCCTGCGATCGTGCGGGGTGCCGGTTTTGTCGAGAGCCGGTTAGTTATTCAGCGGCTTGCGCGTAGTCGCCATGGACACGGCGCGGTCGTGGTTCTCCTGGCGCTGGAGCACCTCGGTGGCGGCGTCGACCTGGCGCTGGGCCAGCTCATCCTCGGTCGCGGTGCCCTCGCCGGTGAAGACCTTGGCGAGAGCCTCGCCGATGGCCTTGTCGGTCTCGGAACCGTCGGTGTAGGCCAGGGTGTCGCCAGTGAGCGGGAGCTCGGCGTCGGCGGGTGCGGAGTAGCCCTCGGCGAGCTTCTTCACCAGCTCAAGGGCGCCCTCGACGACGTGGTCCGGGGACTGGATGACTTCGTCATTCTCACGCCAGAAATCGACGTTGACAGCCGGGACCGGCTTGACGTTGAGCAGCACGCCGAACGCGGTGGCGTGCGGGTTCGGCGCACCGATCTCGACCAGGCGCTCCAGCAGGCGCACCGGGCCGGACCAGGCCGGGAAGAGGCCGACGTTGCGCTCCGGGAAGCCCACGCGGGACTCGGCGTGGATCACCGAAGCGTCGGTGTGCAGCAGCAGCTCCATGCCGCCGCCGAGGGCCACGCCGCGGACAGCGCCGACCACCGGGTACGGAGCCACACGTGCGCCGTGCAGGCCGTCGATGCCCTGCTTGATGGTGCGTGCCAGCTCCTCAGCGTCGCCCTCCGGACCGGAGAGCTTCGCCAGGGTGCCCAGATCGGCGCCGGCGGAGAAGGCGCGCTCCTCGTCGTTCGCGATAACCAGACCCTTGAGGTCCCACTCCGGCGCGTGCGTCCACAGCTCGGTAACGGCGTTGGAATTAGAGTTCATCGGGGTCTTGTAGACGAAGACACCGAAGCCGGCGTAGTCGCCGTCGGTGAGCTTGTACACGGTGGCGTCGTCGTTGCCAGCGATCTCCTCGGCGCCAGCGACGAGTTCAGCCACGCGGATGACGCCCTCGCGTTCCGGCAGGTCGGTCAGGTTGCCGTCGGTGCCGAGCACCTTGCCGTCGGCGTAGAAGCCGCCGGTCTGCTGGGCGGACTGAAGCAGGGCCGGGGCGTCGTCGATAAGCGATGCGACGAAGTCGATGCCCAGCGAATCCGCGAGTGCGAACGGGCCCTTCTTCCAGCCGTAACCGAGCTGCATCGCGATGTCGATCTGGTCGACCGTGTCCGCGATCTCCGGCGCGGTGTCGCAGCAGTACTTGATGAAGGTCGCGAAGACCTCCTTCGCGTAATCGCCCTCCGGGGTGCCCGACTCGATGAGCTCCTTCGGGTCCTTGCCGACCTCGAATTTCTCCTTCGGGCGGTAGTCGCCCGCGGAGAAGTCGTAGACCTCGTCGCGGCCGCGGTAGAAACCGGACTCCGCGGTGCGGCCGGTGAAGCCCTTGTCCAGAAGGGTTTTGAATTCGTCGCGCTCGACGATGTTGTAGTCGTGGTACGCGTCGGACTCCGGCAGGGCCTTCAGCAGCGAGCCCCAGATGCCCGGGACGAGCTGGATACCGACGTAGTCGAACAGGCCGAAGATGCCGGTGCGCGGAACGCCGAACGGCTTGCCGAACGCGACGTCCGCCTGCTCCGGCTTGATGCCGGTGTCAAAGGCGGTCTTCGCGCCAACCGCCATCCAGAAGTTGCCGATGCGGTTCGCGATGAAGCCCGGGGTGTCGCGGCAATCCACGACGACCTTGCCCATCTGGCGCTCGAGGACGTGGTGCATCTGCTCCTTGACCTCGGCGGAGGTGTCCGGCCCCTCAACGTACTCCACCAGGCGCATCACGCGCGGCGGGTTGAAGAAGTGGGTGATGGAGAAGTCGCGCTTGAACTCGTCGGATGCCTCGCCGAGCAGGACCTCCAGCGGAATGGTGGAGGTGTTCGACGACACCGGGGTGCCCGGCTTGCGGTGGGCGTCGACCTTGGCGAAGGTCTCGCGCTTGACGTCGATGTCCTCGAAGACGGCCTCGACGATCCAGTCGACCTCGCCCAGGCGGTCCAGGTGGTCCTCGGTGTTGCCCGGGGTGATCAGTTCCGCGTTCTCGGGGCGCTGGAAGCCGTGGCGCTTCAGCTGGGTGTCGATGCCCTTCTGGGCGCGACCGTTCCGCTCGTCCCCTTCAGCGCCTTCGATCGGCAGATCGAGGAGCTGAACCTTGATGCCCGCGTTGGCCATGTGCGCGGCAATGCCGGCACCCATGGAGCCTGCGCCGAGAACTGCTGCTGTGGTGATGTCTTTAGCTGCCATGTGTTTTAAACCTCCAGAATGAGTGCGATGCCCTGGCCGCCGCCGATGCAGGCGGTAACCAGGCCGTAGCCGCCGCCAGCATTCTTCAGCTGGTGGATGAGCTTGGTGGTCAAAACGACGCCGGTGGCGCCGATCGGGTGGCCGAGCGCGATGGCGCCGCCCTGGATATTGGTCTTGTCGTTGTCGAAGCCGAGCTGGTCCGCGACAGCGATGCACTGTGCGGCGAACGCCTCGTTGGACTCGATGAGCTTGATGTCGTTCAAGGACAGGCCGGCCTTGTCGAGCGCCTTCGGCACAGCGGCGACGGGGCCGAGACCCATGGTGGCCGGGTCGCAGCCCGCGACACCCCAGGAGACAATCTTGGCCAGCGGTTCGAGACCGAATTCCTTCAGGCCGGATTCGGTGGTCATGACGGTGGCGGCTGCAGCGTCGTTGATGCCGGAGGAGTTACCGGCGGTGACGGTGCCGTCCTTCTTGAAGGTCGGGCGGAGGCCGCCGAGCTTCTCCAGCGTGGTCTGGCGCGGGTGCTCGTCGGTGGTGAACTCGCCGACCGGGACGATCTGCTCCTCGAACTCACCGTTGGCGATCGCGGCGGCGGCGCGCTCCTGCGACTGCAGGGCGTACTCGTCCTGGCGCTCGCGGGAAATGTCGTGCTTCGCGGCGATATTCTCCGCGGTAATGCCCATGCCGCCGTTGCCCATCGGGTCGGTCAGCGCACCGGTGAGCCAGTCGATCAGGCGGCCGTCGCCCATCTTGCGGCCCTGGCGCATGCCCTCGACGGAGTACGGAGCCTGGGACATGACCTCGACGCCGCCGGCGAGCGACAGCTTCGCGTCACCCGTCATCAGCTGCTGCGCTGCGGAAATAATGGCCTGCACGCCGGAGCCGCAGAGGCGGTTCACACCGTAAGCGTGGGAGCTCTGCGGCAGTCCAGCCTCCAAAGCCACAGCGCGGGAGGTGTAGTTGTCGCGCGGGATCGTGGTGACCACGTTGGCCCACACGGAGGAGTCGAAGTTCTCGGCGGAGACACCGGATTCTTCGATCACGGCCTTGGCGATGTGGGTGCCGAGGTCGATGGTGGCCATACGGGACAGCGAACCGCCGAACGTGCCGACGGGCGAGCGCTTGGCCTGGGTGATGTAAATAGGCTCAGACATGGATCTCCTTCATCGTTGTGCTGGATTACACATCCACACAATTATAGGAAAGATCACAGTCGAGTTCCGCGCCTCGATCACTTTTTCTGACCGGGGTAGCACCGCTCACATTTCGCAGCGCTTATCGACGGGCCACTCGCACTTTTTACTCCTCGTCGGCAGTGCCCAGGTGCTGCGTGGTGAGGAGCCCGCGGCGCTGGCGTTCCAGGATATCGGCGCGCATCTTCACGATCAGGAACCAGACGATTCCGAACATGATGCCCACTGCCCCGACGGACCAGTGGATGAAAAAGCCGATAATGATGAGGGGGACTTGGAGGGCGACGTCGATAAGCAATGCTCCCGGGCGTCGCTGGAAGAATGCCGCAATGAAATGCGCGAACCCCATGACCGTGATGAACCCCCAGTTGAACGTGGTCCACATTTCGCCGTCGTTGATCTTGAGGATCACGGTCAGGCACAGCCAGATCGTGATCGCTTCCATGATCAGGGTGCCGGAGAGCACGCCGGATAGGCCTTTGATCGGGTCCTTGACGGGCGCGGAGCCGGGGCCGAGCGGGCCGTACTCGACGGGTTTGCGGGGCGTGCGGGACATTATTCGGGGTCCTTTCCAAACATGGCGCGGGCCTCGCCGGCAGTGACGACGGAGCCGGTGATGAGCACGCCCGAGCCGGATTGCGCGCCGACGGCTTCGAGCGCTTCTTCGGCGAGCTCGACGGCGAGCGTGTACGCGGACGGGAGGTGCTCTTCGACATGGACGCGCTCCTCACCGAAGATGTCGCGCGCGGTCTCGGCGAGCTCGTACGCGTCGGTGGCGCGCGGCGACGAGTTCTGGGTGATGACCACTTCGCTCAACACGGGCTCGAGCGCGGTGAACACGCCGACGGCATCCTTGTCGTCGAGGATGCCGAGTACGCCGATGAGGCGCGCGAAGTTGAAATCACGCTCGATCGCGGCGGCGAGGGCGTGTGCGCCGTGCGGATTGTGGGTCGCGTCGATGAACGTCGTCGGGGTGGAGCGCACGCGCTCGAGACGCCCCGGGGACACGGCGGCGGCGAACCCTTCGCGCACGGTGTCGGCGTCGAGGGGCTTCTCCGCGCCGGCACCGAAGAACGCTTCGACAGCGGCGAGTGCGACGGCTGCGTTCCGGGCCTGGTGCGGGCCGGACAACGGCAGGAAGATGTTGTCGTAGGTGCCGGACAGGCCGCGCAGCTTCAGGGTCTGGCCGCCGACGGCGACGCCGGCTTCCTCGACGCCGAATTCTTCGTCGAGACGCGCGACCGCGGTGCCGACCTCGACGGTGCGCTCCAGGATGACGCGCATCGCGTCGGATTCTTGGTTCGCGACGACGGTGACGGCTTCAGGGCGGCGCACGATGCCTGCTTTCTCTGCCGCGATCTCAGCGATGGTGTCGCCGAGGTAGTCGGTGTGGTCGAGGCCGACGGGCATGATGACATCCACGTCGGATTCGACGACATTCGTCGCGTCCCACGTGCCACCCATGCCGACTTCGACGACGGCGATCTCGACGGGGGCATCAGCGAAAGCGGCGAGCGCGATCGCGACAGTGACCTCGAAATACGACATCGGGTGGTCGCTTTTCGCATCGACCATCTCAATGAAGGGTGTGATTTCGTCGTAGATGCGCACGAAATCAGCCGGGTGGATCGGCTCACCGTCGATGCCGACGCGCTCAGTGATCGACTGCAGATGCGGGCTCGTCGTGCGGCCCACGCGCGCGCCGAAAGAGCGCAGCAGCGACTCGATCATGCGCACCGTCGACGTCTTGCCGTTCGTGCCGGCGACATGGATGACCTTGTAGGCGCGCTCCGGGTGGCCGAGGAAATCCATGAGCGGCTCGATGCGCTCAAGGCTGGGGTCGATCTTCGTTTCAGGCCAGCGCGCGAGCAATTCGCGCTCCACACGGGCGAGTTCGGCGAGATCATCCTCGCTCACGGGCCGCGGGACGGGGGCGGCGGCGTCGGGGTCGGCGGGGGTGTCGTCGATAAGCTCGTCGCCTAAATTGAGCACGAGCCCGTCTTCGTCCATGCGGATGTCGTATCCGCTCTCCTCGCGGTCCGCCACTACTTGGCCTCCGGCAGCGCGTTAAGGCGCGCGGTGACGCGCTCGACCTCTTCCTGCGCGACCTTCTGGCGTTCGCGGATCTTCTCCACGACCTCGGCCGGAGCATTTGCCAGGAAGTTCTCGTTGCCGAGCTGCTTGCCTGTGGTGTCCAGCTCCTTCTCCGCGGCGGCGAGCTCCTTTTCGAGGCGCTTGCGCTCGGCCGCGACGTCGACGGTGCCCGAGGTGTCCAGGGCCGCGTCCAGGGTGGTTTCCTTAAGACGCACTTCAATGCTTGCCGACGCCTCAAATTCCTCCCCCGGCTCCTCCACCCTCGCGATCGAGCGGATCATTTCCTCCTGGCCGACAAGGTCCGCCTTGGCGAAATCAAGGCGCGCCGGCACCTTCTGCGACGGCTTGACACCCTGGTCAGAGCGGAAACGGCGCAGCTCAGTGATCAGCGCGATCGCATCGTTGATGCGGCGCTGGGCAACCTCGTCGACCTCGGCGCCGACGTTGGTGTCCTCGGCAGTCGGCCACGGCGCGAGGCACAGGGAGTCCTTTTCGGTGAGAGCTTTCCAGAGGACCTCGGTGACGAACGGCATCGTCGGGTGCAGCAGGCGCAGGACCACGTCGAGGACACGGCCGAGGACGATCTGGGTGGTGCGGCCGCGTGCGGTCTCGCCGTCGCGCGGGATCTGGGTCTTGGCGATCTCGAGATACCAGTCGCACAGCTCGTCCCAGGTGAAGTGGTAGAGCTCCTCGTTGGCTTTGGAGAACTGGTAGTCGTCGAGAAGCTTATCGACGTTGCCCCGCACCGTTTCCAGCCTGTCCAGAATCCAGCGGTCTGCGTCGGTGAGCTCCTCGCGCGCCGGCAGCGGACCGACGGCGGCGCCGTTCATGAGGGCGAATTTGGTGGCGTTGTAGAGCTTGGTCGCGAAATTGCGGGCGGCCGCGGCGTTGTCGTCGCCGATCGGCAGGTCGATGCCCGGGTTCGCGCCGCGGGCGAGAGCGAAGCGCAGTGCGTCCGCACCGTAATCGCGCACCCAGTCCATCGGGTCGATGCCGTTGCCGAGGGACTTGGACATCTTCCGGCCCTTCTCGTCGCGGACGAGACCGTGGAGGAAGATATTGTCGAACGGTACTTCCGGCCGATCGTCCTGGCCTTGGCCCAGGACATCGGCTGTTTGGGTGCCGGCGAAGGTGCCGAACATCATCATGCGGGCGACCCAGAAGAACAGAATGTCGTAGGCGGTGACCAGCACCGTCGTCGGGTAGAACTTCTCCAGCTCCGGGGTGTTGTCCGGCCAGCCCATCGTGGAAAACGGCCACAGGGCAGACGAGAACCAGGTGTCCAATACGTCCGGGTCCTGCTCGTAGCCTTCCGGCGCCTCTCCATCAGGGCCGAGGCAGATGATGTCGCGGTTGCCGTCGGCGTCTTCCGGGCCGTACCAGATCGGGATGCGGTGGCCCCACCACAGCTGGCGCGAGATCGTCCAGTCGTGCATGTTGTCCACCCAGTCGAAATAGCGCTTCTCCAGGGAGTTGGGGTGGATGACGGTGTCGCCCTCGCGGACGGCGTCGCCGGACATGCGGGCGAGCTCAGAGACCTTCACGAACCACTGCAGCGACAGACGCGGCTCGATCGGCTCGCCGGTGCGCTCGGAGTGGCCGACGGAGTGGACGTACGGGCGGACCTCCTTGACGATTCTTCCCATCCGTGCGAGTTCTTCACGAACTCGCACGCGGGCTTCCTCGCGGGTCAGGCCGTCGAACTGCGTGCCGGTGTCGGCGATGCGGCCGGTCTTGTCCATGATGATGGGCATGTCCAGGTCGTGGCGCAGGCCCATCTCGTAGTCGTTCGGGTCGTGAGCCGGGGTGATCTTCACGGCACCGGTTCCAAGCTCCATGTCGACGTAGTCGTCGGCGATGACCTTCAGTTTCAGGTCGTCGCGGAATGGGTGGTCGAATTCTTCGCCGATGAGATGCTGGTAGCGCTCGTCATCGGGGTGGACGGCGATGGCGACGTCGCCAAGCATCGTCTCGACGCGGGTGGTGGCGACGATGAGGTGCGGCTCGTCGTCGTTCAGCGAGCCGTAGCGGATGGAGACGAATTCGCCCTCGACATCCTTGTAGACGACCTCGATATCGGAGACGGCGGTCTCCAGCACCGGGGACCAGTTGACCAGGCGATAATCCTGGTAGATCATCCCAGCGTCGAAAAGCTGCTTGAAAATGGTGACGACCGCGCGGTTGAGCCCTTCGTCCAGCGTGAAACGCTCCCGCGACCAGTCGACGGAATCGCCGATCGCGCGCATCTGCGACGTGATCGTGCCGCCGTACTTCTCTTTCCACTCCCACACGCGGGAGATGAATTCCTCGCGGCCGTAGTCGTAGCGGTCCTTGCCCTCAGTCTCCTTGAGCATGGCCTCGACCTTGGTCTGCGTGGCGATGCCCGCGTGGTCCATGCCCGGCAGCCACAGCACCTCGTAGCCCTGCATGCGCTTGCGGCGCACCAGGGAATCCATGAGTGTGTGGTCCAGCGCGTGGCCCATGTGCAGCTGACCCGTCACATTCGGCGGGGGCAGCACGATCGAGTAGGCGGGCTTGTCCGACGACGGGTCGGCCGTGAAATAGCCCTTGGCCACCCAGTCTTCGTAGATCCCCTGCTCGAGGTCCTGAGGCTCCCAGCTCTTCGGCAGGGCGTCCGCCCGGCTGACACCGATGAGCTGCTCGTTGTACGTCGCGCTAGATTCAGTCACGGTTAGACAGTGTAGCCGTCGTACCCAGCCGGGCTTCGAGGGTGTTAGAAGAGCTTGTCGGCGATCTCCGCCTCGGCGCGCAACGCCTCAATGTTGGCGTCGACGCGGGCCCGCTGTGCGTCGTCAAGCTCGAGCCCTTCGACTGTGCCCCAACGGCCGTTGATGCCGATGACCGGGAAGCCGAACACGAGGCCCTCGTCGACCCCGTAGCTGCCCTTCGAGACGACCGCGGACGTCGTCCACTTGCCCTCCGTGCCGGTGACCCAATCGCGCATGTGGTCCACAGCTGCCGACGCCGCAGATGCCGCCGACGAGCGGCCGCGCACCTTGATGATCTCGCCGCCACGCTTGGCCACACGCGGAATGAACTCGTTTTCGTACCACTCGCGCTCCACGCGGTCCGCCACGGACTCGCCGCCGACCGTCGCGTACGTGATGTCCGGGAACTGGGTGTCCGAGTGGTTGCCCCACACGACGATGTTCTCGAATGCGCTCGAGTGCTCCCCGAGCTTTTCCGACAGCATCGAGATCGCGCGGTTGTGGTCGAGGCGCATCAGCGCGTTGAAGTGCTCCGACCCGACGTCGGGCGCCGCCTTGTTGGCGATGTACGCGTTCGTGTTCGCTGGGTTGCCCACGACGAGCACGCGCACATCCTCCGCCGCGTGGTCGTTGATCGCGCGGCCCTGCTCGACGAAGATCTTGCCGTTCGCCGCGAGCATGTCCGCGCGCGACTCACCCTCGCCGCGTGGCTTCGCGCCGACGAGGAACGCCGCGTTGACGCCGTCGAAGGCCTTCGCCGGCTCGTCGGTGACCGTGATCGAGCGGACGTTGCCCAGCGCGGAGTCGTTGAGCTCCATAGCCACGCCCTCAGCCGTGCCCACGGCGTCCGGAATATCCAGCAGTGTCAGGTCCACGAGGGTCTCTGCCCCGAATACTTCGCCGGACCCGATCCGCCACAACAGCGAATAGGCGATATTGCCGGCGGCACCCGTGACGGCCACCTTGACGGACTTCGTGGGATCGAGCGGATTAGTCATTTGTTCTCCTTCGCTTTGCTCCCTCTACCCGGGTGGGCGGTACCCCCCGAATAGGCGTGCGGGCTCTCTGAACATCACCCATGCTACCCCCGTTGCACTAGGCAATTTCCACATTCTGCGCCCACCTTGTTCCGTTCATTCGGCACGGCCTACCCCATTTGGGCACGATAATAAGGACACGACAGGGCATCTGCGCCCCCGCCGTGAGCCCTTTTTCAAGCTTCAAAGGAGACGTTGTGACGGAGTCCCCGCAACCCGGCACCCAGTCCGGCGATGAGTCGGCCGACAAGGCCGACACCGCCGCGCTGGACCGCGCCGTGGACATTGCGCTGATCCATTTCGCGCAGGAAGGGTACGCCGCCACCAAGCTCGACATGATCGCGCGCGAGGCCGGCATGTCCAAGCGCATGCTGCACTACCACTTCGGCGACAAGCGCGAGCTTTACCGCCGGGCGCTCAACCGCGCGGCGTGGAGCTTCATCCCGCCTCAGGAATTCCTGGACCGTTCCTACGCAGTCCCGGTCGAGGGCATTCGCCGCTTCGTGGACGTGCTGTACAACCGGATGATCCAGAACCCGGATTCAATCCGCCTGTTTTTGCGCGAGAATCTCGATCCCGTGCTCAGCCCGGAAGAATTCACCGCCACCCGCAACGATTCGGAGGTGCTTCTCCAGATCGAACGCCTCCTGCTGATGGGACAAGACGCGGGTGCGTTCCGTCCGGGCATTTCCGCGACGGATGTCGTCGTGCTCATCGCGTCGCTGACATTCTTCCGCGTCGGCAATCACGCCACGATGGATGAATTCGGCGGCTTGAACTTGCTCAGCCCCACCAACACGGAGGGCATGCGCCGCCTCACCATTGACGCGGTGCTGACGTTCCTCACGTCGAATATCACCCATTCGGGCTACGAGTCGTACCTGACGTATTCCACGCCCGCCGTCACGCAGCCCGCAAGCCAGGAAGAGTCCAGCGAGGGCGACTACATCGCGGACACGCTTGTCGACGACATCTACGACCCCAACTACACCGACACCCCCTCCGGCGAATAGCTGGGGCCTGCCCTGTTATGCGGACTTCTTGGACTTCCGCAGCACGTATTCCGGCTCGCCGGCCCCGTTGATCACGTCAGCGTCCACCACGACCTCTTCAACGTCTTCGCGGTCGGGCAGGTCGTACATGATGGGCACCAGGGTGTCCTCCATGATCGCGCGCAGGCCGCGCGCGCCAGTGCCGCGGTCGGCGGCCTTCTTCGCCACTGCCGACAACGCGTCGTCGGTGAAGCGCAGCTCCGCACCGTCCATGGAAAACAGACGCTGGTACTGCTTGACTAGGGAGTTCTTCGGCTCGGTGAGCACGCGGACGAGTGATTCCTCGTCGAGGTTCTCCACAGCCGCCACGATGGGCAAGCGGCCGATGAACTCCGGAATCAGACCGAATTTGACCAGGTCCTCCGGCTGCACCTGCGCGAGCATATTCTGCTCCTCGCGCTCCGCTGCACTGTCGATCTCCGCGCCGAAACCGATGCCCTTTTTGCCCACGCGCTCCGCAATGACCTTGTCCAGGCCCGCGAATGCGCCTGCCACCACGAACAGGATATTGGTGGTGTCCACCTGAATGAACTCCTGATTCGGGTGCTTGCGGCCGCCCTGCGGCGGGACTGAGGCGACAGTGCCCTCAAGGATCTTCAGCAGCGCCTGCTGCACGCCCTCACCCGACACGTCGCGGGTGATCGACGGATTCTCCGACTTGCGGGAGATCTTGTCCACCTCGTCGACGTAGATGATGCCATTCTGCGCGCGGTCCACATCGAAATCCGCGGCCTGGAGGAGTTTGAGCAGGATATTCTCCACGTCTTCGCCGACGTAGCCCGCCTCCGTCAAACTCGTCGCGTCCGCGATGGCGAACGGGACATTCAGCATCCGCGCGAGCGTCTGCGCCAGGTAGGTCTTGCCCGAACCAGTAGGGCCAAGCAGCAAAATATTGGACTTGGCGATCTCGACGTCCTCGTCCTTCTTCCGCAGACTGCCCTTGTCCGTGCGCACACGCTTGTAGTGGTTGTACACCGCGACGGCCAGGGTGCGCTTCGCCGGGTCCTGCCCAATCACGTACTGATCCAAAAACGCCGTGATCTCAGACGGACGCGGGAGCTTGCCTTCCTCGCCGCTGTCCTGGGACTGGGCACCAGCCAGCTCTTCCTCAATGATCTCGTTACACAGCTCAATGCACTCGTCGCAGATGTATACGCCGCCGCCGGCGATGAGTTTGCGCACTTGCTTCTGACTCTTGCCGCAGAAGGAGCACTTCAACAGGTCGGAACTGTCTTGCGTAACTGCCATGGGGTGTTCTACTTCTCGCTTTTACGTCTTCTTGTCGGTTCAGGATCGTGCTGTGAACCCCAACGCTACCCGGTGGGGTGAACATTCCCGATGCGGCCGTTCGAACAACTCGAACACGCCACTGAGCTCTCCTTCCCACCACTATTTCAGATGGAAGCCACGCACAGTGGGAGGCCCCGCTGAGCGCCTGCACGCAGCGTCGTTTTTGGGAACAATGAAAGCATGACCACACTGCACTCCATCGTATCCGGCAACGAATCCAGCGAGAAAACCGTAGTTCTGCTCCCGTCCATCGGCACCACTCACGAGGCATGGGAGCCGCAGCTGTCAGCATTAGAAGGTGATTACCGCGTCGTGCGCATCGATCACCGCGGCCACGGCGACTCCCCCACCCCGGCCGTCGATTTGGGAATGACCACCGTCGACGACCTCGCACAGGACGTGCTCGAGACGTTGACCTCGTTGGGCATCGAGCACTGCACCATCGTCGGGCTGTCCATGGGCGGCGCGATCGCGCAGTACCTGGCTGCAACATCCGACCGCATTGACCGCGCTGTCTTCGCCTCCACCGCCACTTTCCTCGGCGGTGCCGGCAAGTGGCAGGAACGCTCCGATACCGCGCGAGACAGCGGCATGGATTCCATCGTGGACCCGACCGTGGACAACTGGTTCACGGAAGGATTCAAGGAAAGGGAGGCGGGTGTCGTCGATAAGTTCAAAGCGATGGTCGGATCCGTCGACCCCGAAGCGTACGCACAATGCGGCGATGCCCTGGCGAAGTGGGGCTTTGACGAGCGTCTGCAGGAGATCAGCGTTCCGGTACTGACCATCGCCGGCGCCGAGGATCCTTCGACTGGCCCGAAGCAGCTCCAGGAGATCGCCGCAGGCGTGACCGGTGAGGCCCAGTGCGTCGTCATCGAGGATGCCTCCCACCAAGTCGGCGCAGAACAGCCTGAGAAGTTCAACGAGGCCCTGCTGTCGTTTTTGGCGCAGTAGACTGCGGCCTATGATGTTTCGCCGTTTCGCCATCGCCAGCGCCACCCTCGCTCTCCCGCTCGCCATCGCGGGTTGCTCCGAGGACCAGGACATCGCCGAGCCGGAGCCGAGCACCTCGACTGCCAACGAAACACCCAGCGAGACGGCCAACGAAACACCCAGCGAGACGGCCAACGAAATGGCCAGCGAGACGACCGAACCCGAGTACTCGCTCGTCTCCCCCGCTGAGTTTTTGGACGAGCGCGGCGAGACTGCCGTGATCGAAATGGACAAGGCGGGCACAAATTATTTCTGCGTCCTCGGCGCAGCGTCTGTCGCGTGTTCCGCGAACCCCGATGACTCAGTGCCGAACCTCGAGGACATGCCCGGCCAACCGTGGGCTCCGTTCACCGGACGCCCAGGGGCGATCTTCGCCAGCGACGACGGTGTCTCCTGGGGCGTTCTGGAGGGCATCCCCGCAGGCGACGGTGCGCTCGCCCCGGGTGAGCGCCTCGAGCACCTCAACGGATGGTGCCAGGCCCCCGATGAGGAAAGCATCGAGTGCGGCTATAACGACGCATCATTCATCGTCACGGGGCCTGACCGTACTGTGGTCCAATAATCGGCGAATACGCTGGTCCCCGCGTTGGTCCGAGCCACACGCTAGGGTGTTGTTTAAAACAACCCCCATGAAAAGGACTTCCCCGCCATGACTACGCACACCCACCGCCGCCGTTACACCGCCGCATTCTTCGCGCTCACTCTCCCGCTCGCCGTGGCCGCATGCGGCACTGAGGATGAAACTCTCTCAGAACCGGAGATGACGTCCCCGCCCGCAGCGTCCGCCGCAGACACTACCGCGGAAGAAACTGCAGCAGCGACCACGGAAGCGGCGAAAGAAGAGACCAGCGAGCGTCCCTCGACCACCGTGTCCACCATTTACGAGACGGAGGACGAAGAGGTCGCCGCAGAAGACAAGGGCGACAAGGAAGCGGGCGCGGGAGCCGGATCCGACAAGGGGCCGTGCGAGTGGAAGCCGGTGGAAGAAGGCGAGATCGGCGAGGAAGTTTCTGACTACTGTGATGGCCGCTTCGCAAGCGTGGGCATCTACGCCACCGACCACACCGAGTACCTGTACTGGGACGGCAAGGAGTGGGCCGGGCTCGAATCGAGCGGCCAAACCTACACCGGTTTCAAGTGCTACGACGAAGCGAAGGTCGAAGAGCTCGGTTTCCCCGACGAACTGAAGCAGAAAATGATCATCTGCGACTAGCCGCCGGAAACGCGATACCCCGCCGCATCCTGGGAGGGATGAGGCGGGGCGTCGATAAGCGAATGCTTTTTACGCGTTGAGCTTGCGGTAGTCGAAGACCTGGTCGATGATGCCGTACTCGACAGCCTCCTGGGCGGTGAGGATCTTGTCGCGGTCAGTGTCGATGCGGACCTGCTCAGACGTGCGGCCGGAGTGACGGGCGAGCGTGTCCTCCATGAGGCGGCGCATGCGCTCGATCTCCCTGGCCTGAATCTCCAGGTCCGACACCTGGCCCTGGGTGCCCTGGGTGGCCGGCTGGTGGATCAGCACGCGGGAATTCGGCAGTGCAGCGCGCTTACCCGGCGCACCAGCGGCGAGAATGACCGCCGCGGCGGACGCTGCCTGACCGAGGCACACGGTCTGGACATCGGGACGGACGTACTGCATCGTGTCGTAGATCGCCATCAAGGACGTGAACGAACCGCCCGGCGAGTTGATGTACATCGTGATGTCGCGATCCGGGTCCTGGGACTCCAGCACGAGCAGCTGCGCCATGATGTCGTTCGCGGAAGTGTCGTCGACCTGGGTGCCCAGGAAGATGATTCGCTCCTCGAACAGCTTCGAGTACGGGTTGGTCTCCTTCGTGCCGAACGAGGACTGCTCGATGAAGCTCGGCAGGACGTAGCGGGAGTTGGGCATCTGGAAAGACATAGTGTTTATCTCCTCTTCTGTGTAGCTCTGCCGGTTAGTTGCTGATCGTGCCCTGGGCGCTGGAAATCACGTGGTCGACGATGCCGTAGTCCTTCGCCTGCTGGGCGTTGAACCAGCGATCACGGTCCGAATCCTTCGTGATCTGCTCGAAGGTCTGGCCGGTGTGCTCCGCGATGAGCTCAGCCATCTCACGCTTCGTCTCGGCGAACTGCTCCGCCTGGATCGCGATGTCTGCTGCGGTACCGCCCACACCTGCGGACGGCTGGTGCATCATGATGCGCGCGTGCGGCAGCGCGAAACGCTTGCCCTTGGTGCCGCCAGACAGCAGGAACTGGCCCATCGACGCCGCCAAGCCCATGCCGTAGGTGGCGATGTCGCACGGGGAGTATTTCATCGTGTCGTAAATCGCCATACCGGCGGTCACGGAGCCGCCCGGCGAGTTGATGTACAGCGAGATGTCGCGGTTCGGGTCCTCGGCGGACAGCAGCAGGATCTGCGCGCACAGCTTATTCGCGATCTCGTCGTCCACCTGCTGTCCGAGGAAGATGATGCGCTCGCGCAGCAGACGCTCGTACACCGAGTCGCCCAAATTCATGCCGGTTGCCGGAGAAGTCATCGAAGTACTCCTTTAAGTATTTTCAATCGTCGTTTCTCGCCTACGATAACGCCCCACCCTAGTTGCGGATTCCGCTAGCGGGGCCATGTTCGCTGACAGCGTAGAAGGGCAACGCAATGCGTATCGACGCTCACCCCGACGTGACAGCGAAAAACCTCCCGGCCGAGGACGATTTGTTCACACGGCTGGGAGGTTCAGAGAAGAGTCTTACTTATCTTCTTCGGTTGCAGACTCAGACTCGGTTGCGGCATCGGCGACTGCCTTGTCGGCGGCCTCTGCCTCAGCGACCTCGTCCTCATCGATCTCGCCGAAGTAGTCGTTCGGGTCGATGGAGTTGCCCTCGTCATCCTTGACGGTGGTGCGGGAGATGGCGGCGGCGAGAGCCTTGCCGCGGCGGACGTCGGCGAAGAGGTTGGCGACCTGGCCGGACTGCTGCAGCTGCATGATGAACTGGTTCGGGTCCATGCCGTAGGACTGCGCGGTGAACAGGATGTGGTCGGTCAGCTCCTGCTGGGAGACTTCCGGCTCCTCCTGGTCGGCGACGGCGTCGAGGAACAGCTGGGTGCGCACAGACTCCTCAGCCTGCTCGCGGGACTCCTTGTCGAATTCCTCGCGGGTCGTGCCCTGCGCCTCGAGCATCTGGGCGAAGGCTGCCTCGTCGTGGGCCATCTGGCCGAGGATCTGGTGGAGCTGGTTGTGAACCTGCTCGTCAACAACTGCCTGCGGCAGCTCGAACTTCGTCTGCTCGAGGGCGGCCTTGAGCACCTCGTCGCGGATGTCGGCGGCCTGCTGAGCCTTCTTGTTCTCCTCGAGCTGGCTCTTGGTCGACTCGCGCAGCTCCTCGACGGTGTCGAACTCGGAGGCCATCTGGACGAATTCCTCGTCCAGCTCCGGCAGCTTGCGCTCCTTGGACTGCTGGACGGTGACCTTGATGGTGGCCTCTTCGCCCTTGTGCTCGCCGAACTGGATCTCGGAGGTGAACTCGGCTTCCTCACCGGTCTTGAGGCCCTTGATGGCCTTGTCCAGACCCTCGATGAGGTCGTCACGGCCGATCTCGTAGGTGATGCCCTCGGTGGAGGCCTCCTCGATCTTCTCACCGTCGATGGTCGCTTCGAGATCGATGATCGCGAAGTCGCCCTTCTTCATCTTGCGGCGGGTGTCCTTGAGCTCACCGAAGCGGGCACGCAGGTTGTCGAGCTCTTCGTCGACGGCCTCGTCGTCGATCTTCAGGGCCGGCACCTCGACGGAGATCTTGGAGAAGTCGGGGACCTCAATCTCCGGGCGGATGTCCACCTCAGCGGTGAACTCGACGAAGTCGTTGTCCTCAATCTTGGTGATGTCGATCTCCGGCTGGCCGATGACCTTCAGATCGTTTTCTGCCACAGCAGACTCGTAGCGGGTCGGCAGCATATCGTTGACGACCTGCTCGAGGATGGGGCCGCGGCCAAACCGGGCGTCGATAAGCTGGCGCGGTGCCTTGCCGCGACGGAAACCCGGGATGTTGACCTGCTGTGCGATGGCCTTGTACGCCTGGTCGATTTCCGGGCCGAGCTCGTCAAACGGAACGGTCACGGTCAGCTTCGCGCGAGTGTCGCTGAGCTTGTCCACGGAAGTCTTCACGGAAATTCTCTCCTGGCTAGATTGCGGAATAGTTCAAAGTATGTCGAGGAGACTTAAGATGTCTCCTTGTCGGGGCGACAGGATTTGAACCTGCGACCCCCTGCTCCCAAAGCAGGTGCGCTACCAAACTGCGCCACGCCCCGTAGGTCATTGAAAGCGCCCGGCTGTTGACCGGGCTGGCTCACGGGAGACGATTCTAGCGTGAGCCAAAAAAGCGCCGTTTCATTGGGGGCCGGGTTACGCACGAAAAGACGCTTATCGACGCACCTTTTGTGACCGCCCCGTTACCTCCGGTATAGATTCCTGCACAAAACCTATCGAGTAAATAACAATGCTCTCGGCTTCTACTCGGAACCGTTGACCTGCCGTGAGCTGCTCATACTCTTGGAGCCATGAGTACTAGCACCGTAAAGAAACTGTCCATCGCGACAGCCACTGCGGCCCTCACTGCCGGAATGCTCGGCGCCGGCACCGCAAGCGCCCAGGAGCTGTCCTCCAACCCAGACCTCGCCAACCGATTCGCTCAGATGAGCTCCGCGCTCTTCGGCGGCGGCCAGCAGGAACAGACCGGCCTGATCCAAAGCCTGCCGGAAGGCGCCCGCCCATTGACCGCGCCCGAGGCTAGCCGCCTCAACGGCAATCTGGTCGCCCAGAAGAATGACCAGGTATCGCTCGATTTCCAGTCGCAGCCCTCCGCGCGGGGCCACCTGCGCATTGCTGACGGCTGTAATTCCGGCACCGCCAACTACTTCTTCGAGCACGACAACCGACTGACCATCACCGAGATCCTGCTGACGAAGAGGGCATGCAACCCGCCGGCGACCGCCGACTCCGATGCCCTTCTGCAGGTCCTGCGGTCCCACCCCTACCTCTACCGCATCGACGACACCACCTATGCCGTGGGCGCAGACCCGGAACATGCCATCATTTTCGACCTTCACCCCTACCAGCATTAGGAGCTGCGCTCAGCCCAGAACTAAACGAGCGCCCCGAGTATCCGACAGGATGCCCGGGGCGTTTCGCTGTGCTTCAGCAGGTCCCACAGAAAGCGGAAACCGGCCAAAAGTGGAGGGAATGACGGGAATCGAACCCGCGTCTTCAGCTTGGAAGGCTGAGGTATTAGCCACTATACGACATTCCCACGTGCGTAAACGTGCGTGAATACGCGCGAAAACGAGTGTATCCCACCGCACGGTCGACTCCAAAAATACGCCGGAAGGGAATGTCGGGAAAGCCGATATCGTTGGAGAAAGCAGTTACGGAAGGGAGCGAACATGGGATTAGTCACCTTGCTCATCATCGCGGCGGCCGTCGTAGGCACCGTCACGCTCATCGGCCGCACGCAAAATAACAGCCAACGCGCACAGGTCGACGGGGCCAATTTCGAGGACGCGCTTGCGGACGCACGACGCTGGGTCGAGCGCCTCGGCCACCAGGTGCTCACCATTTCCGGGACAGACACCGCCTCGGAACAAGCGATGGCGGACGCATCGGAACGCTATAACGCCGCCAATTCTGCGCTGACCCAGGCGCGGACCGTCAAGCAGGCTCAGCTCGCCCGCGAGTCCGCGCTCGAAGGCATGTATTACGTCAACGCCGCGCGCGAGATCATCGGATTGGCGCCCGGCCCAGAGCTTCCCGAACTTGAAGCTCAGCGCCAGGCCGGCCGCGTGAGCGAGCCCCGCAGCGCCGAATTCAATGGCGAAACCGTCCAGGCCTCCCCTTACGCAAGCAATGCCACGCCGCACTACTACCCCGGCGGCGCGGTCGCCGGCCGCCCAGTGCCCGCTGGCTGGTACTCCACTGCCTGGTGGGCACCCGCCGCGATGACTGGTGTGTGGGCGGCGAGCTCCATGATGTTCTATTCCACGATGTTCGCCGGCATGGCCACCGCAGCCAGCGCGGACAGCTTTGAGGCCGGCGGGCTAGACGGCGCCGGCGCGGATGCCGGCGACATGGGCGACGCTGGCGCGGATGCCGGAGACATGGGCGATGCTGGCGGTGGCGCTGACGATGGCGGCGGATTCTTCGGCGATTTCGGAGATTTCGGAGACTTCGGCGACGGCGGCGGCGGATTCGACTTCTAGTAGCGGATCACCAGCGCACCGGAGTTTTATCGAGCGGTTAGTCCGAATCGCGATCCCCAAAAGACCAGGTCAGATGTTACTGGTGTGACGCCAAACTGCAACGGGACTAACTTCTCCTGCGCAGCCCCCGCGGCGGTGGCGCCGACGATGGCGGCGGGCTCTTCGACGGCTTCGGGGGCTTCGGCGATTTCGGCTTCGACTAGTAGCGGATCACCAGCGCGCGTGAATCGAGCGGGCCGAGCATCGCTTCGGGGCTGAGACCGAACATCGTCCAGCGGGTTCGGGCTGCCCAGCGCAGCGCTTCTTCGGAGGAATTCTGGCGGAAATTGACCGCCATTCCATCCTGGAAGAAACGGATCTGGGTTGCGCCGGTGGGCCAGTTTTTCACCGCGGGTGTCTCCAAGAAGACGGTGTTCTTGGCAACGTCGGGGCGGTTATTGCGGCCGCGGTGAGTGTGGCCTGTGAGAACGAGCTTGATGTTGTCTTGTGCGGCGATCATGCGCTGGAGACGCATGATGTCCATGTCGCGGAGAACAAAAGCGGGGCCAGCGGGATTGGTCCAGGCTGCCTGACGCGTGGCCGGGTGGTGCAGCATGACCACGATGGGCGTTGAACGGTCCTCGTCGAAGATGGACTGGATCTGCTTGAACTGCTCGTCGGAAATCATTCCGCCACTGGTGTCCAGTTTGGTCGAGTCGATGCCCACCACGCGCGCGATCAGGTCACCACCGGCACCGCGGATATCTTCCACCCATGCGGTCTGGCGGGGCTCGAAAACGGCACCCCAGCCATCGGTGTGCTTGTCGTCGTAGGCGGGGGCGTCGGCGTACTCGGGACCGTCGGAAAGCTTGTGCGGGCGATCGTGATTGCCGCGGGTGCAACGCACTTTTCCGTTGAAGCCGTCCAACAGCTCTTTCGCCTTTGCGATTTCCCAGGGGCGCGCTTCGGAGGTGACGTCGCCGTTGACGAACAGGTGGCTAGCGCCGACGGAGTGCGCGGTGTCGATCACCGCATCGAGGGAGACCTCCGGGTACGGGCGCTCCCCCGGTAGGGAACGTGCCGGAGGCGGGAAATTGTTCATCCAGATGCCGTCGCCGTTCTCCCCAATGTGGGAGTCATTGGCGACGATAATGGTGCCCAGCATTGGCCCGGACAGACGCGACAGGGTGGTGAACAGGCGGGTACCCTCCTGCTTCCGGTTGTGCGTCGCGGCGGCTTCGGTTCCGTGAGAGGTAGCCAGGAATGCGTAGGTGGTGTCTGCACGCAAACCGGAGACCGTGAGCTGGTGGAAAAAGCGGTCGGACGGGCTTTTCACCACGGTCGTATCGGAGGGGTTGTCGACCGGCCAGACGCGGAGTTCGCCGGCGGTCGGCAGACCTTTCGGCGCTTTATCGGATGCACTCTTGGCTTCCCACGTCAGCCACGTGATCGTGGCGGAATCTTCCGTCACCGTGACCACTTGCACGTCGCCGGCAAGAAAGCGCCCGCGGCCGTTGGAGCCGATATTTCCGACGACCAGGCCGGATTCCGATGATCCGACCGACCTCCCGCCGGCAGGGCCGAACAGCTGAAGCACGGAAGATCCACTGGAAGATTCGCTACTGGATTGGGCGAGCGCGTGGGCTGGAGCGACGAGTGTCGAGCCCGCACCGATGGCGAGCGCTTTGAGCAGAGTGCGGCGGGACGTGGAAGACATACTGTGAAGAATATGCGCTCAGACTGACAGAAAAGTTAATTCCACATGGCCTTTCAGCGAACCTGGCCGGAGGCAACGCGTTCATCCCGACCAAAATTCGCGTTACCTACGCAACATTTTTGGCCAATGTGTAATGTGGCTCTCATTAGGTAGTCCGAACAATCACGGCGAGATTCAAGGAGAGTCGACAATGGCAGCAATCCAGACCCGCGTCAACGAGATGCTCGGCATCGAGCACCCGATCATCCAGGGCGGCATGCAGTGGGTCGGCACAGCCGACTTGGCATCCGCTGTTTCGAATGCCGGTGGCCTGGGCATTCTCACGTCGCTGACGCAGCCGTCGCCGGAGGACCTCGGCAAAGAGATCGACCGCATGCGGGAGATGACGGACAAGCCGTTCGGCGTGAACCTGACCATCCTGCCCACGATCACGCCGCCGCCGTACGAAGAGTACCTGCGTGTGGCTGTCGAGAAGGGCGTGAAGATCGTCGAGACGGCTGGCGCTAACCCGGCGAAGCTCGTTCCGATGCTCAAGGAAGCGGGTGTGACCGTCATCCACAAGTGCACCTCCGTGCGTCACGCACTGAGTGCGCAGGACAAGGGCGTGGACATCGTCAGCGTCGACGGCTTCGAGTGCGCTGGCCACCCAGGCGAGGACGACATCCCGGGCCTGGTTCTTCTTCCGGCAGCGGCTGACAAGCTCGACATCCCGATCGTCGCTTCCGGCGGCATCGCCGACGGCCGCGGCATGGCCGCAGCGCTCGCGCTCGGCGCGGAGGGCATCAACATGGGCACCCGCTTCCTGTGCACCGAGGAGGCTCCGGTCCACCGCAATGTCAAGGAAGCGATCGTGGAGCGCTCCGAGCTCGACACCGAGCTCATCTTCCGCACGCTGGGCAACACCGCACGCGTGGCATCCAACGAGGTCAGTCGCGAGGTCGTCGAAAAGCTCAATGCTGGCGCGCAGTTCCCCGAGGTCCGCGACCTGGTCTCGGGCCAGCGTGGCCGCACCGTTTACGAGAACGGCGACCTGGACGCGGGCATCTGGTCCTGCGGCATCGTCCAGGGCGTCATCAACGACATCCCGACCTGTGGCGAGCTGGTCCCGCGCATCGCGAACGAGGCGGCGGACATCATCACCGGTCGCCTCGCGGGCTTCGTCAAGTAGAGGCAGCGATGTCAGGCGAGCTCAAGGGCAACATCACTTCGCTTATCGACGGCGCGGTCGCCCTCATCCGCATCTCCAACCCCGCCAAGCGGAACGCTTTGGAGCCGGATTCCTACTGGTCCATCGGCGATGCCGTCCAAGCGGCGAATGCCAACCCCGAGGTGCGGTGCATCATCATCACCGGCGACGAGAAGTCCTTCTGCTCCGGCATGGACATCGAGGCATTCACCGGTGAGGGCACGGCGGAGGTCGCCGCGCACTCGCTAGGCGGCATCGAGCACATGATCGGTTCGATCACGCGCGCCGACGTGCCTGTCATCGCCGCTGCTGAGGGCGCTGTCGCTGGTGTCGGCGCATCTCTCGCCTGCGCGTGCGATCTCATCGTCGCTGCAGAATCCGCATTCATCACCCTGCCTTTCGGCCGCATCGGCCTGATGCCGGACGGTGGCGCGGTGGCGACGCTGGCGGCGTCGATAGGCAGGCACCGCACCATGCAGCTGGTCCTGTTGCAGGAGCGCATTCCTGCTGCCGACGCCGTTGATCTCGGCCTGTTCGCCGAGGTCGCGCCGACTGGCGGTGCCCTTGATAAAGCGAAGCAGTGGGCCGAAAGCTTCTCCACGTCCCCGCGCGGTGCTGTCGCTGAGACGAAGCGTGCTGTGAACCGCGTCGCGCTGACCGAGCTGCCGAACAGCATGGTCAACGAGGCCCGCTTCCAAACAGAGCTGTTGCAAAGCCCCGGCCACAAAGAGGGCGTCGCAGCATTCCTGGAGCGTCGCGCGCCGAAGTTCTAGTCACCCGCGCGGGAATAGATATAGTCGCACCATGAAGCGCTTCCCTTCCCTTCTCGCGGCGACATCCCTCACCTTCACGCTGAGCGCGTGCACGCAGGAGAACGCCGGGGAGACCATCGAGGTCACCGCATCCGATACCGAGTGCACGGTATCGGAGGACTCGGTAGAGGCGGGCACGACGACCTTTTCTGTCGAGAATTCCGCTGGCGCACCCCTCGCATTCTTCGTGCTCGCGCCCGGCGGCGGGCGCGTGTACGGCAGCCGGGACGAGATCATGCCGGGCTCATCAGCTGACCTCAAGGTGTCGCTGAAGCCCGGCGAGTACGCCACTGCCTGCAAACTCGGCTGGCGCGGACCCGATATTGGCCCGGCGCGGTTCACCGTCACTGGCGATACGGACACCGCCGCTGAAGGGTCGTCAGCAGAGCGCCTCGAGGATGCCCGCGACAATTACGTCACGTTCGCGCGCAGGGAGCTCGCTGAGTTCCTTCCCCAAGTCGAGGAATTCGCGGAAACTTACGCCGCAGGCGACGATGAGCGCGCCAAGGAGCTCTACCCCGCCGCCCGCGAGAAATACATGCGCATCAGCCCGCTGGCAGTGTCCGTCGGCGTGCTCGACGAGCGCATCAACGCTCGCGAGGAGGAGTACACCGCACAGGCCCGCGACCTGAAGGAGCGCGACCAGACTTTCACCGAGTGGCTCGGGTTTCACCGCATCGAGAAGGACCTGTGGCCGGAAGAGGATGCGGAGGTATCTGAGCCGGAGGAGCCGACCACTCCGCGCGAGCGCCGCGAGATCGCGGATGCGCTCATCGGCGATGTAGAGCAGCTCAAGGTGACGATCGACAAGTCGAATTTCATCGAATCTCGCGACATCACCATGGACACGATCATGCGCGGGGCGCTCCGCCAGACCGAGCAGCCGGCACACGATGTCCACGACGCGATCGGGGCGGTTCACGCTTCACGCGCCGTATTCGACGCGGTCAAAGACATTGCCGCCGACCGCGGGGAGGAAGGCGAGAAGCTCGTCGAAGACACCGAGGAACGCCTCGATTCCCTCCAGCGCTCCCTGGAAGATCAGGTCGCCGGAGACGCGGAGGGAGTGGACTCCACCATCGATCTCGGCGAGCTGCACGAGGACCTGACGCGCCTTGCCGACCTTCTCGGCCTCGAAATGGAGGAGCATAAGAGCTAAGGGGTGCGCTGCCAGGAGTCGTCGATAAGCGCGATTGCTCCTGCTTCCTCGAATGCGCGCAACCACCCTTCCATCGGCCACTGACCCCATTTCTCGTGGAAGACGGCAGCGTTGCGCAAGATGTCGTCGAGGTGCTCCCACGGCGGCGAAGAGACTGAGTGCCACTGGTGGAATGCGTGCGCGCCGCCGACCCACAGCAGGTCGATGCCGTGCTCGCGAAGGTTCCACGCGAAGTCAGTGTCCTCCCCGCCGTAGCCAGAAAACGCCTCGTCGAAGCCGCCGAAGGTGTCGACGATTTTCTGCCATGTTTGCGCCGTGCACGCGAAGGAGAGCGACCAGAACAGGTCGTAATTATCGGCAGCGACGATCTCGCCGGCAGGCGGGTTCGGGCGCGCGGAGTGGGGGTCCGGCCGCACGGTCCGCAGCTCCCCTTCTTTCATGTACGTCACGGGACCGGCGACAACAGCGTCCGGGTGCTCGGCGAGCGCTTTCGTGTACAGCGGGACGAGATCGCCGCCGGCGAGACAATCCGCATCGAGGAAGATAAGGACCTCGTTGCCGCGCGCGATCGCCTCAGCGGCACCACGGTTGCGGGCACGCGCGAGGTTCGGGTGCCCGCTTTCAGCGCCAGAATGCTTATCGACGTCCACAACGTGGCTTTTCGGCACTGCCTTTTCCAGCAGTGCGTGGTCCGCGAGCGCGACGGTGATGTGGTCGGTGCCCTCGGGCGCGAGATTGACCTGGTGCGTCAGGTGGCTGGCGCGGCCAGCGTTGGCGAGCGTGACGATGGCAGCTGTGCTGTCTGTCGGGTCGTCCGCGATTCGCGCGATCACCTCGGCCGCCCGGCGCGCGGACCCAGCGGTTTCCCAACGCGACCAGTCGGCATTCAGCTCGCGGGCGGCGGCGAGCACGTCTGGCCACTCCTCCGGAGCCGGAAAACTCTTGGGCACGACAGCGAGTCCTTCGCGTGCCAGCAGTGTCGCGGAGGCTTTCTGCTCGATGAACGGACGCGGCTGCGGAAGGATCACGGCCGGCGCACCCAGGTGAGCGATATCCGCAATGGAATTCTGGCCACCCGCCGCGACGACCACACCGGCGCTGGCGATCAACTCCGTCGGGTCATCGACACGGTTCTCACCGGTCAAGAAGGTGAACCGGTAGCCGGGGCAGGCGGCTTCCACGGCCTCCCAGTCCCCCGGCTCCCATGTGGACCCGCCTTGGCCAGCCATGACCACGACGTGCTGCGGATCGCGGTCGACTCCACGCGCTGCATCGGGGCGGTCGAGCAGCGTGATGCCGCCGACTGGGTGCAGGCGGTCTGAATGTGTGCGCAGATGGTCGGGCACTGGCACCCACGACGGCCAGGCGGCAATGATGGCGTCGGACTGGCGGTAGGCGAGCTGGTGGGGAGCATCGTCGCGCAAGCCGGGCATCGCCAACGTGACCACGGGGACGCCCATGAGCCGCAGGAACATGCACACCTCGGCAGAGACGTCGACATAGAACGCGGCTGGGTCATTCTCGTCGACCCAGGATGCGATCGTGGCGTAGCGTTCACGCAGACCACGATTGCCGTACGGGGCGTAGTGGAGAGTGCCTCCTGCGGTCATGGCGCGGCCGGTGTGGCCGTGCCCGGCGTCGTCGGCAAGCACGATGTCCGCGTCGGGCGCGGTGGACAAAATCACGGCCTCCCACCCGAGCTCCGCCAGTTCGCGTTGAATCCTCCGGCAGCGCCGAATGTGCCCGCTGCCGTGGTGGTGGGCATAAATGCCGACTATTTTTCTGGCTGTGCTCACCCGACCATCACCTCCCGGTAGTAATCGACGTAGCGGCGCGCCGTTTGCGTGAGACTGTGGTTGTCCACCACCCACTCCCGGACCTTGGCGCGGTCGAGGTGGAGCGCGCGATGAATCGCGCCCGCCAGGGCGACAACGTCATCCCGTTCGACGAGCACCGCCGGCGCGTCAGCGAGCAGCTCCCCCATCCCGCCGCGGTCGAAAGCCGCCACCGGTGTGCCGCACGACATCGCCTCGAATGCCACCAGGCCGAACGGCTCTTCCCAACGCGGCGTGACCACGCACACTGCATGGCGGCCGACCAGTCCGCGGAGTTCAGCGTGCGATAACTCACCGACCCAACGGATCAGCCGGCCGTCCAGGCGAGGAGCGATCTGCTCCTGGAAATACGCGTGCTCGCCCTTCCGTCCAGCGATGGTCAGGGGCAAACCGAGGAGACGGCACGCATCCATCGCCAGGTGAAGACCTTTCTCGGGAACGATGCGGCCGAACCACACCGCCCCATCGCCACCGGGGCCGAAAGCCCAGCGCCGCACGTTGACACCGTTGGGGATGACCTCGACAGGCGTGGGCATGCACCAACTGCGGGACGTGGTCGTGCTTACCGCGGCGAACCGGCCGGCCAGCTGACCTGCCGCATCGACCGCCTGCTGAATCTCAGGAAGCTGCGGGGTGTGCAAAGTCGTGAGCATCGGAAGCGGTTCGGGCGAATGCACCGACGGAAACATAGCCGGGCTCAGGCTGTTGTTGTGCACAACGTCGTACTGCTGCCCGACCAGATAGGACCTCAAGCGTAGGAAGGCGCGTTCTTCGCGCTCTTTCTCCCCCGCCGGGTACGTGGTGTCCGTGGCGTCCTCGGGGTGCGCGCCCCAGTCCACACCAGGTAGTTCGTATTCTTTGACGTTGCCGTCGGACCCTTTCGCGGCGAAGAAATCCACGTCGTGGCCCTCCTCGCGCAAAGCCATCACCATTGTGTGGCAAAACGCCTCCAGCCCGCCCGCGTACGGCTCGCGGATTGGGTACCGCGCCGGCGCCACGAACGCGATCCGCAAACGCGGGCCGCTTCGCACATCGCCTGTGGCAGGCAGCGTGATCGTCATTGCCGCGCCCCCATCTCGGCAGCCGCGGCATAGATGTCGGCGTGCACCTGCTTGATTTCGCGAAGCTGCGCATCACGGTCGCCGCGGTACGGCACCGGGTCCGCCGCCAGCAACGCAGCTGCGGCTCGTCCGGCAGCAGCGCCGTCGCCAGCACGGTACACAGCCGCAGCCTCAGGTGCGTCAGCTTGATCCGCGTAGCAGCCGCAGTCCGGCACAGCCACGCTCACATCCAGGTCGCGGCACATCTCCAGCCAGCCAGAATGCGTGCCCCGCACATACGGCAAGATGCAGACGCGGTGGCGTGCCACGGCCTTGTGCAAAGCTGCATCGTCGAGGGGGTCATGGGTGACCGTGGAGAGCCCGTCGATAAGCGAAAGCTCTGTGCGCAATTCGCGCGTGGCCGCGACGTCGTGCGCGTAGACAGTGAGGGGCACCTGCTGCGCGATCTCGCGGTAGAAATCGACCTCCGCCGCGACATTCGCGCGCAGCGACTTCATGAAGATAGCGGCATCCGCGGCAGCTTCGACGTCGGGCATGTGCTTGACGACGGCCGGGTGCCCCACCACCGTCACATCCTCACGCCCGTAGCGCTGTGCTAACGCCGCCGCGGCGCACTCGGTGAGCGTGATCACCTGCTTCGCCGCGCGCACGAGCACCCCCACATTCGCGCGGTGACGTTCCTGGTCGTCCAGGTCCGACAGGTGCGGATTATCAAGGTCGTGCACCGTGACCACGAGCGGAACCGGCAATGCGTCAACCAATTCCTGGAGCTGCTCCGGGGTGCGGTGCTCGTACCCGAAATGAATGTGCACTACATCGACATCCCGTGGCTCATCCCACCACTGCGCCTCCAACGCCGGGTGCGGCCACCAATTTCCGTTGATATCGGGATCGGGATTAAAGCTCGCGTTATCAGGCTTGATCGCCTGCGGATAGACATGTTCCGCAGGGATTGAAAGAACTTTCATCCCACCGTCCCCTCCGCCGAGCTACTCGCAAATGGCGGCCGAGGTCCACGCGGACCACGGCCGAATACCGTCCCTAATATAAACGTTTTTGCACACGTCGGCACGGGGGTCCTATTTGCACAGCTATATTGGGGCACCATGCCGTTTCTCACCGTCGTCGGGAACTGCCAAGCCGAGTCCTTGCGCCGCCTCATCTCCTCTGCCGGGGACGTCGAGTCGACGCGCATTCCCCCAGTTCATGAACTGGAGCAGGCCGATATGGAGTGGTTCGGGGAGATGCTCGCCCGCACCGATATCTTGGTCACCCAACCCATCCGGGACGACTACCGCGGCTTGCCTGTGGGCACCGCCCAGACACTGGCGCAGCTGCCCCGGGGCGCGCGCCACGTCATCGTCCCCGTCATGCGTTACGACGGCCTCATGCCCTACCAGGCCATCATCCGCGACCCAGCGGATTCATCACTGAACCCACCGGTGGTTCCGTACCACGACCTGCGCATCCTTGCTGCCGCTGCCCGGGGCGACGATCAGCCTGTCGCACACCGCCCTTTCCACGATGCCTATGTGCGCGCCGCCTCGATGTCCGTCGAGCAGATCCGCTCCCGTGAACAACGCCACGGATCAGTGGCGGTCTCCGACTATTTGGAAACCGCACCTATCTGGCACACCGTCAACCACCCCGATAACGAGACCCTGGCTGTGGTGGCCTCCCGCACCCGCGAGGCACTCGACCTGCGCGGCGACGTCGTGCTGCCGGACTACGAGATGCTGGGCGAGCTCGACGCGCCGATCGACGCCCACGCCGCCTCCGCCCTCGGCGTTACTGCTTCTGAGCGCACCTCGTGGATCCGGCGCGGCGGCGATGAGATCCCCTGGGACGAGATCGTCTCCGCTCAGCTGGATCACTACCGCGCCCGGCCTGCGCTGGTGCAGCACGGCCTTAAGCGCCATGCCGAGCGCATCGCCAACCTGGAACTGCTGGGGGCTGCGGAATGAGCCGACCGATTCACCTCGTCGTCGGGCCCGACGGGCATGTCGTGACGGAATATGCCCTCTCCCTCGCTGCGGCAACGAAGTCCGATGTGCTCCGTGAGACCGAATTCAGCAACGCGGAACTGCCCGACGGATTCATCCACACCACGTTCACCGACCACCTCTTCGGCGACAGCCCCGCTGCCGCCGTGGATAACCTCCTCACGCGTATCGGGCAGCGGCGCTTGAGCATCAGCTTCCATGACATCCCTCAGCCTGAGGAGGGCGACGAGCGCTTCGCCCGCCGCGCACCGGCTTATCTGCGCCTGGCGCGTGCCTGCAACGAATCCGGCGGCGTGGCCGTGACCAATTCAGACCACGAGGCCCGCTTCTTCCGCTCCCAGGGCATGGACGTTTCCGTGGTTCATCTGCCCATCCCGCGTGTGGAATCCACGTACGCCCCGGAGCCCGGCACCGTCGGTGTCCTGGGCTTCCTCTACCCCGGCAAGGGCCACGAGGACCTCATTCGCGCTCTTGCCGGCACCGGCTACCGCCTGCGCTTCTTGGGGTCCGTGTCGTCCGGACACGAGGAGTGGGCAAACGGTCTGCTCCGGCGCGCCACAGACGCCGGGCTCGACGCGGAGATCACCGGCTGGCTCACCGACGACGAACTCGCCGCTGAAATGGGCCGCACCGCAGTTCCTGTCTGCGCCCACAAACACTTCTCCGCTTCCGGGTCGCTGATGACGTGGCTGGGTGCCGGCCGGCGCGTGCTCGCCACCGATTCGGACTACACCCGCGAGATCGACGCTTGGCTGCCCGGCCGCATCACGCTTATCGACCCGACCGCGCCCGGCGGCTGGGCGGCCGCCATCGATGCCTTCACCAATCCCGGCCCCGCCGATCCGCCGTCGTGGACGTGGGACGACGTCGCCGCGCGGTGGAAGGAACTCTGGGAGACACACGCATGATCAGCGTCATCATCCCGCACTACAATGCCCCCGAGC
The DNA here is from genome assembly GCF_053479455.1 of Corynebacterium sp. 20-84. NCBI lineage: Bacteria > Bacillati > Actinomycetota > Actinomycetes > Mycobacteriales > Corynebacteriaceae > Corynebacterium > Corynebacterium sp. 20-84. The sequence continues at coordinate 67,498 of NZ_JBRBCB010000002.1, read as the reverse complement.
ACCTCGCCCGCGTCGTCGCTGCGGTACGTTCACAGGACGTCGCCGACGAAGTAGAGATCATCGTCGCCGATGACGGGTCTGACCAGGTGCCCGACGTGCCCGGCGCGACCGTCGTCACGCAAGAAGACCATGGCTTCCGTGCCGCCGCCGCGCGCAATCTCGGCGCAGCGCACGCGAACGGCGAGATCCTCGCGTTCCTCGACGGCGACACCGTCCCCGAGCCCGGTTACCTCGCCGCCGCCACGCGCCACATCAATGCGGACCCGCACGCTGTCGTCGTGGGCACCCGGCTCACGGGCCCCGAACGCGCCGAGCCCCAATGGCTTATCGACGCTTGGTCTACCACCCACCACCTCTCCTCCCCCGACGACACCTCCTGGCGCTTCATCATCTCCTCCGTGCTCACCTGCTCGAGGGAGTTTTTCGAGCGCATCGGCGGTTTCGACGGCACCTTCGTCGGCTACGGCGGCGAGGACTGGGAATTCGGGTTCCGCGCCTGGAACGCCGGCGCGACCTTCATTCACGAACCGGCGGCTGTCGCCGTCCACGACGAGGAGGACTTCGGTAGCCGCTTCCCCGATGCCGCAGAAGAAGCCCGCGTGAAGAATGTCGAGACCACCGCTCTCGCCCACCGCATCACGCACCCGATCGCCCGCCCTGCTGGGGTTCGCTTCGACACCACCGACTGCAGCGTGTATCTCACCCGCCACGCCGCATTCGACAGCCCTGGCGTGCTCGAGCTGGTGGTCAGCTCATGGCTCGCCCTCGATGCCACTATCTACCTCAACTCCACCTTTGAGATCCCCGATCTCTTCCAGGCTGATCCCCGCGTGCGTCTTTTTCCCACGACCGGCTACGGCCCCATTTCCGACCACCGCATCACGGTCGATGTCGACGGCGCTTTCCTCCTCGACAATGCCGCCTGGTTCCATCACTCGCTCCACGAGACAAACAACGGCATGCATGTGGCGCTCGCCGCCTCGACTTCCTCGACGCTGACCATCCGTACGCACCGCTCCCTTGTACTGCGCACAGGCCCGCTCAAGCTGAACGTATCCGACGCTGCCCTCGCCCAACTCGGCCTTTCACTTATCACCGGTCCGATCCGTCTCGAACGGCACTTCGCCGGCTGGTAAGAATGAGCTCATGGACCTCGACACTCTCCTCCAGCTCGAACACGATGGTTGGGATGCACTGTGCGCCCAGACCGGCGGCACTTTTTACGGCGATCTCATGACCGACGACGCGGTCATGGTGCTTGTCAACGGCATGGTCATGGACCAGCCCACTATCGCCAGCACCATGAACCAGGCGCCCGCATGGGACCGTTACGAGATCCGCGATCCCCGAGTCATCCCCCTCGGCACCGATTCCGCCGCACTGGTCTACAACGCCACTGCTGTGCGTGGCGACGACACCTTTGAAGCACTCATGACCAGCACGTACACACTTGTGGGCGGTCGCCCCCGCCTCAAGCTCTACACCCAAACCACCACGACCCACTGACCTTCAAAAGGTGCGATAGTGGGAGTATGAAAGCACTGCGCGTCATCGGGAAAGTCTTGCTCTGGTTACTCGCCGTCATTCTCGTGCTGGTACTCGTGGTCGTTGGGCTTCGCGCCTACAACGGGCACAAGTATCCGATCACGCAGTCGGCCGGCGAGGGCATGAGCGCGGATAAATCCTCATACGAGACCTCGGAGCGAATCACCGCAATCGAGGGCGAGTACATGAACGGCTTCCACTTCCACCCGGTAGAAAAGAAGCACCGCGGGGTGGTCGTAGTCTACGGCGGATCGGAAGGGTCTCCGGACTACTCCCGCGCCAAGCAGCTTGCCGACGACGGCTACGAGGTCTTGAGCCTGTTCTTCTTCGGCCAGCCGAATCAGAAACCGACCCTCGCGAATGTGCCATTGGAGCAGTTCGACGAGGTCACCGACTACGTCAAGGAAAATACCGAGGGCGACGGCCCCGTCACGGTGATCGGCACGTCGAAGGGCGCAGAATTCACCGAGCTGCTCGCGGCGAGGGGCTACCCGGTGGACAACCTGGTCGCTTTCGCACCGGCCCACTATTCGTACAGCGGCTTGGACTTCGCCGGGGGCGAGGAGCTGCCCTCATTCACCGACCGTGGTGAGACGGTGGGGTATGCGTCGTTTCGGGAGTCGTCGATAAGCGCTGGCGCGAAAATGCTGTGGGATATGGCGACGAGCTACCCGGTCTCCTACCGCCCGACGTACGAGGGCGCGGCCGGGAACGCGGCAGACGACGCGCGGATCGAACTCGGCGATTTCAGTGGAAACGTGCTGCTCTTCGCCGGCGAGGCCGACCAGATGTGGCAGGCTGAGATCGCCGCACGTGCGCTTGCCGAGCAGGGCGAGAACATCGAGGCGCACGTCTACCCGGACGCGGGGCACGCGTTCTTCCCGAATGCCGATGAGGTGCCGAACGGGTGGCAGATCATGCTCGGCGGGACGGTGGAAGGAAACCGCGCCGCCCACGACGACGCTGAAAAGATTCTGTGCGAACGGCTCGCGCAGTGGCATTCCTGATCACGCGGCTTTGGGGTGGGCGCGGAGAAGGCGACGGATATCGTCGATAAGCTTGCCTCTCATCACATCGCGCCACCCCGCGCGGATCACCGTGAGCCCTAAATTCTGCAACTGCTTCTGACGCTCGAGCTCAGCGAGCATCACGTCCGTGGGCGCTCCGTACGTGCCTTCGTACTTGAGACGCCCGTCGAACTCGACGACGAGCCACCCGTTGATCAGCATGTCAACGACCGCCCGGCAATACTCACCGAATGGCCCGGCATATTCAAACGCCACCTGAACCTCGATCTTCTCTATCTCCGGGATATTCGCCCGTAACACCGCGTCGCGGCCGATCGTCTCCAGCGGGCTTTGCGACGTCCCCGCGCTCCACCTCACCAGCCCCTCAAACCCCCGGATCCCATTAGCCCTGGGCAACATGCTTTTGATCGCATCCAGCAACCTTTCCTGCGAAATGTGCTGGTGAAAACGCAGATACTCCAACGGCACCAGCGCCTCGAGGCGTCCGTAGTAGCGGTAGATATCGAACAGCACCTGGATTGGATGCACAGTCACAATGCCATTGCGTTCTTGGACGAGATCAGGATTCAACCGTCCGCTGCGATAGATCACTTTCGGGTCTTTCGGCTGCTTCCCCGACTTCGCCCCCGACAGATACCGCAGATCTACCGTCTCCACCCACCCCAAAGTGGGAAGCCCCAGCGCGAGCGCGGCCGCTGGCCCCGTAACTGCCGCACGAGGAAAGACGGCTGCGATCTGCCGAATCTCCTCCAAGCCCAACCCCTGTTGTTTTCTGTGTTTCCCCCTCATGCTTTCCGATGATTCCTCTTCGAGGCCGGTCGCGCGAGGAAAGAGTGTCCATTTCAGTAGACATTGCCAGTGGGGTTGGCGGTGGCCGGCGCGTCGCGCGGGGCCGGCGTAGGGGAAGTTTGTCCCGTTACGCGCGGGTGGCGTAGGGGAAGTTAGTCCCGTTGCAGTTTGGCGTCACACCAGTCACAGCCGACCTGGTCTTTTGGGAATCGCAATTCGGACGGGACTAACCACTCGAAAAACGAAGGAGCTACAGCGTCTTCGGCGCCGGGATCTCCTCGGTCTCGCCGGTCTCCTCGTAACGGGCGAGGATGTCGATCCGGCGCTGGTGGCGCTCCTCCACCTGGTGGTCCGGGCCGATGCCGACGAATGCATCGACGATCGCGAGGGTCTCCTCAAGCGAGTGCATGCGGCCGCCGATGCCGATGAGCTGGGCGTTGTTGTGTTCGCGGGCGAGCTGCGCGGTCTCAACGGACCAGGCGAGAGCGCAACGTGCACCCTTCACCTTGTTCGCGGCGATCTGCTCGCCGTTGCCGGAACCGCCCAGCACGAGGCCGAGGGACTCCGGGTCAGCGACCGTCTTCTCGGCGGCGGCGATGCAGAATGCCGGGTAGTCGTCGGCGGCGTCGTACTCGTGCGCGCCGCAGTCGACGACCTCAAAGCCCTTGGCCTTGAGGTGCTCGGCAATCTCGTTCTTCCGCTCGAATCCGGCGTGGTCAGCTCCAAGATAAATACGCATGGTGCCTAGCCTACGGGAACTTCGCCGGGGCGGGTTTAGACCTGCGGTGCCTCAGTGCGGGAGCGCTTGAGCTCGAAGAAGTACGGGAAGTCCGCCAGGCCGACTGCGTGGTCGAAGAGCTTGCCGGCTTCTTCGCCTTCGGGCACGCGGGTGATCACCGGGCCGAAGAAGGCGTTATCGCCGAGCTTGAGCACCGGGGTGCCCACCTCGTCGCCGACGGCGTCCATGGCGCCCTGGTGGTATTCGCGGAGCTTCTCGTCGTAATCCTCCGTGTTAGCTACAGAAGCAAAAGAGGCGTCCAGGCCGACCTGCTCAAGTGCCTGGGCGATGATCGCGTCGTACGCGCCGAAGCCCTTCTTGCCGCCCTCGCCGCCGGGGTGCACGAGGGTGCCCATGGCGGTGTACAGTTCGTCGACCTTCTCCGGGGCTTCGTCCTTGACTTTGGCGAACACGCGCGCCGGGCCCCAGTTGGCTTCCATGGCTTTGGCGTAGTCGGAGGGGATATCGCGGCCGTCGTTAAGCACGGCAAGTGACATGGGCACCCAGTCAACCGCGACGTCGCGCACCTTCTCTACTTCTTTCATCCACCGCGACGTCAGCCAGCAGAACGGGCATGCCACATCGAACCAGAAAGTCACTTTTTGAGTCATGGCCCCAAGGGTACGTTGGTTTGCATGAAGACGAATTTGTTGCGATCCGATGCCCAGCACCGCGCCGAGCTGATCAGCGAGGTGCGCTACGACATCGCGCTGGATATCACCGGCACGGACACCTTCACCGCACGCACGACGGTGACGTTTGAATCAAAAGAGGGCGAGACGTTCTTCGACCTCGTTGCGGATAGCTTCGAGGCAACACTCGACGGCACGCTTATCGACGGCCGCGCCCTCCCCCTTTCTGCCGGCCCCCACGAGCTGGTGGTGACCTCCACCCACACCTATTCCCGCACGGGCGAGGGCCTGCATAAATTCACCGACCCGGCTGACGGCAAGGACTACCTGTACACCCAGTTCGAGCCGGCGATGGCGATGCGCACCTTCGCCTGCTTCGACCAGCCCGATATCAAGGCGACGTACGCGATCTCGGTGACTGCACCGGAACGCTATGTGGTGGTGCTCAACGAAGCTGTGGAGCGCACCGACAACGGTGACGGCACCGCCACCACCCGCACGACAATCGACTACCCGCTGTCGACCTACCTGATTTGCGTCTGCGCCGGCGAATTCGAGCGCGTCTCGGACACGTACACCTGCACCGATAACGGTGAGGAGCGGACGATCGAGCTGGGCCTGTACGCCCGCGCGAGCCTCATTCCGCACATGGATTCGGAGCGCCTGTTCACGCAGACGAAAGACGGCTTTGATTTCTATCACGAGAAATTCGGCCGCACCTATCCCTTCGGCGACAAATACGACCAGATCTTCTGCCCCGAGTACAACATGGGCGCAATGGAGCACGTCGGCGCGGTGACCTACCGCGACGAGTACGTCTTCACCTCCGAGCCGACTCCCTACCGTCTCGAGCGCCGCAACGACACGATCCTCCACGAGATGGCCCACATGTGGTTCGGCGACCTCGTCACGATGAAGTGGTGGGATGACCTGTGGCTCAACGAGTCCTTCGCTACCTGGTCCGCCGCCACAGCCCAGGTGGGCATCGGCGAATACCCTGAGGCATGGACCACGTTCGCCTCGGTGGAGAAGGCTTGGGCGTACAACCAGGACCAGCTTCCGTCCACGCACCCCGTCGCGGCAGATGCGCCGGATATCGAGACCGCCGAGCAGAACTTCGACGGCATCACCTACGCCAAGGGCGCAAGCGTGCTCAAGCAGCTCCAGGCGTATGTCGGTTACGAGGAGTTCTTCGCCGGTGTGCGCAGGCACTTCGACAACCACGCTTATTCCAATGCCGAGTTCGCCGACCTGCTCGCAGCACTCGAGGAGGCCTCCGGCCGCGACCTGTCCGACTGGGCGCAGCAGTGGCTGCGCACCACGGGCGTGTCCCGCCTCCGCCCGGATATCTCGGCGGATAGCTTCGCTGTCGTCCAAGACTCTGACGTCATGCGCACCCACCGCGTCCGCGTCGGGCTGTACTCGCTAATCGACGGCTCCGTCACCCGCATCAAGCAGGTCGAGCTCGATGTCACCGGTGAGCGCACCGAGATCCCCGAACTGGCTGGTGTGGACCACGACCTCGCCTTGGTCAACGACGACGATCTCACCTACTGCCTGATGGGCCTGACTGAGGAGCACCAGCGCTTCGCCTTGGAGCACCTCGGCGAGATCGAGGATTCCCTCGCGCGCACCCTGGTGTGGTCGTCGCTGTGGGAGTCCGTGCGCGACGGCTTCCTGCCCGCCCGCCAGTTCGTGCGATTGGTCGCCCGCTTTGCCCGTCAGGAGACCCACCCGAGTGTGCAGGAGCGTCTGCTGGCCCAGGCCACGCAGGCAGTCAAGCAGTACGTCGCCGACGACTGGCGTGCTGAGGGCATGGGGCTGCTCAACTCCGCTTTCCGCGGTGCCGAGCCGGCCGTTGTCTTCGACCGTGCCCTGGCCCGCCTTACTCCGGAAAAGGAGACGGTGGACCACTTCACCCAGCTGCTGAAGACCTCGGATAATCAGGAAACGCGCTGGCTGGCCTTGACGAGCCTCATTGCGGCAGGAGAGTTGCCGGTATCAGCTGCCGAGGATGAAAAGGACGGCTCCTCGGAGGGGGCGGTGTCGCGGTTGAGGGCGCGGGCGAGCGTCGATAAGCGATGGGCGTGGGACAAGCTGGTGAGCGAGGATCTCACCAACCTCGAATCCCGCTACCTGATGGATGGTCTGACGTTCACCCGCGAGGGGCTGGAGGGCTTGACCGACGAGTACTTCCGCGTCGCGCCGCAGCTGTGGGACCGTCTGACCAACGAGATGGCGCAGCGCACCCTCGAGGGCATGTACCCGCTGTGGGATGTCTCCGAGGAAGCGATCGCCAAGGCCGATGACATGCTCGCCAGCGATATCCCGGCCGGTCTGCGCCGCATCATCTCCGAGGGCCAGGACCGCGTCGCGCGTGCGCTGCGGAACCGGAGGGTGGACGCGCAGGCCTAAGTGGTTCGACTCTGCCCCGGGACTGCCCCCTTAGGTCCGGTGGATATACATTGCATCATTGCCACGTCAACCAAAACTGACCTGGGGTTTTACCAGCCGCGCCGGGCGCGATTGCAATCGTAATCCACCGGCCCGATCAGAGCTTCGCGAGCGCCTGCTCCAGATCGGCGATGAGGTCAGCTTCGTCCTCGATGCCGACGGAGATGCGCACCAGCGCCGGCGGGACTTCGAGGGCGGAACCGGCCACGGAGACGTGGGTCATGGTGGCCGGGTGCTCGAGCAGGCTCTCGACGCCGCCGAGGGACTCGGCCAAGCAGAACAGCTTGGTGGAGCGGCAGAACGTGATGGCCTGCTCGGCGGTATGGAAGGCGACAGAGACCATGCCGCCGAAGCGGCGCATCTGACGGGCGGCGATGTCGTGTCCCGGGTGGTCCGCAAGCCCCGGGTAATAGACGCGGTCGACTTTGTCGGAGGCATTCAGGTGGTTAGCCACGGCCTCGGCATTATCGCAGTGCTTGTCCATGCGTACGCCGAGGGTCTTCAGGCCGCGGCCGGTGAGGTAGGTGTCGAAAGGAGAGGGAATCGCGCCGACCCAGCCGAAGAAGAAGCGGAGCTGCTCCTCCAGGTTATTCAACGCATCGAAGCTGCCCGCGGTGATCGCCGAGACGCCCTCGTGCCCTTCTGTGGTGCTGCGGCCGACCACGACACCGCCGACGACGTCGGAGTGGCCGCCGATGTACTTGGTCGTCGAGTGCAGCACCACGTCGGCACCGAGCTCCAGCGGCTGCTGCAGGTACGGGGAGGCGAAGGTGTTGTCGACGACCAAGGTGGCATCGCCCTTGACCGCGGCGAGCGCCTGAATGTCGGCGATGGACAGCAGCGGGTTGGTCGGTGTCTCCACCCAGACGACCTTGGTGTTGTCCTGAATCGCGGCGGCGACCTCGTCGGTGTTCGTGATATCCACCGGGGTGTTCTCGATCCCCCACTGGGAGAAGATCTGCTGGATAAGGCGGTAGGTGCCGCCGTAGGCGTCGTTGCCGATGACGATGTGGTCGCCGGGTTTGAGCAGGATGCGCAGCAGCGAATCCACAGCCGCCATGCCTGAGGAGAATGCCACACCGTAGTCGGCTTTCTCCAGCGCGGCGACGGTCTTCTCCAGCGCCGTGATGGTCGGGTTGCCCACGCGGGTGTATTCGTAGCCGTTGCGGGTCACCGCCAGATCGTCCTGCGCGAAGGTGGTCGACGCGTAGATCGGGGTGTTGATCGGCCCGTAAAGGGAGTCCGGCTCGTACCCGGCGTGAATGGAATCGGTGTTGAATCCGGCAGACATCACAATCCTTTCTGATCTTGTTAGGCACAATAGACCAAGCGGTCCATTTTGATCAGACAGTTCGGGTTTTACATTCATGACCGCGCCGAGGGCGGCAGCGTAGGATTGGGACCGATGGACCAAAATGCTCAGACGATGTACGAGGCACTCGGGGAGGACTTCTTCCGCCGGCTTGTCAGAGGCTTCTACAAGCAAGTGCCTGACGACGATCTCCTCGGCCCCATGTACCCCGAAGGCGACTTCGCAGGAGCGGAAGACCGGCTCCGGTGGTTCCTCGTGCAGTACTGGGGCGGGCCACAGACTTTCTCCGAGCGACGCGGGGCACCGATGCTGCGCCGGCGCCACTTCCCTTTCAAAATCGGCATGAAAGAGGCGGAGCGCTGGCTGGAGCTGATGGAGAATTCACTCGACCAGTTCACCGAGGACGAGCTGCTGCCAGCCCAGCGCCACGCACTGTGGAACCACATGCAGCGGGTCGCCTACATGTTGATCAACCAGCCGGAAGACCATCCGGGAATGCGACCACAGAGCGGTAATTTGATGTAACGGCGCGGAGCTTCACACAAAGCGAAAATGTGAAAACGCCCACATATTTAGTTTTGTGAAACTACGATGGCGTCATGCCATCTACGGTCATCAGTCCTTCACAGACACTGCTCGCGGTCGTGCCACCTCTCGTGACAAGCGGGCAGATCGCGGCGCCATGCGCTGCCGTGGATATCGCCGCATTCGACCACAATGCCGAGCAGATGATCGGCAGGTCGCGGGGGTTGCCCATCCGAGTGGCGTCGAAATCGCTGCGCAGTGTGGCAGCACTGAGGCGGGCGCTGGACCACGACGGATTTCAGGGCATCTTGGCCTACAGCGTGCCGGAGGCCATCCACCTGGCGCAGGAGGGCTTCGACGACATCGTCGTGGCCTACCCCTGCGTGAACACGGCGGCGCTGAGGGAACTCGCGGCGGACCAGAAATTGCGCGAGACCATCACGGTGATGGTGGACTGCACCGCACACCTCGAGCTGATCGAGGCGGCGGCGCAGGGCGCGGGGCCCGTGCGGGTGGCCATCGATCTGGACTGCACGTTGCACCTGCCCGGCGCGGTCATCGGGCCACGGCGCTCCCCGGTGCGCACGCCGGAGCAGGTGGAGGAGCTGGCGAGGGGGATCGTCGAGAAGCGATGCCTGCGTCTTGTCGGCGTCATGGCGTACGAGGGGCAGGTCGCGTCGGTCGCTGATGCGGAATCGGGCGTGGCGGGCTCCGTGAAGCGGTGGCTGCGGCGCACCTCGATGGAGCAGCTGGCGCCGCGCCGCAAAGCGTGTATCGAGGCGGCGCGCGGATTCGCGGACCTGGAATTCGTCAACGGCGGCGGCACCGGATCGCTAGACGTGAGCGCGGACGAAGGCACGTTGACGGAACTCGCGGCCGGCTCAGGCTTCTACACCCCCGTCATCTTCGACAATTTCGCCACCGTCAACCACCGCGCCGCCGCATTCTTCATCTGCCAGGTCTCGCGCATCCCGGCGAAGGGCTGGGCGACGGTGAATTCGGGCGGCTGGATCGCCTCCGGCCCGCCCGCCGCGGACCGCGTGCCCGTGGCCGTGCACCCCGGCGGACTGAAATATTCCGCAACGGAGGGCGCGGGCGAGGTGCAGACCCCGCTCCACGGGCCGGGCGCGGACAGCGTGAGCGTCGGCGACCTCGTGTGGTTCCGCCATGCGAAAGCCGGGGAGATGACGGAGCACGTCGACGGAATCGTCGCCGTCGCCCCAGACGGGACAGCAGAAATGTGGGACACATACAGAGGAAATGGGTGGACACTGCGATGACATTCACGATCAGCAAAACTGAGGTACGCACCGGCCAGAGCTTCACCAACTGGTCGGGGTCAGTGAGCACCTCGCCGAGCGCGTTCTACTACCCCGCCACCGTCGAAGAAGTGCAGCACATCGTGCGCACGCTTCCCGCGGGCCAGTCGGTGCGCACGGTCGGCGGCGGCCACTCATTCACGCCGGTCGCCGCGGGCACTCAAGCGATGATCAGCCTGGACAAGCTCGCGGGCATCATCCGCGTCGACACGGAAACGAAACGCGTGCGCTTCCTCGCCGGCACGCGCCTGCACCGCATTCCGGAATACCTCCAGCCATTCGGGCTCGCGCTCGCGAACCAGGGCGACATCGATGTCCAGTCCGTCGCCGGCGCGATCTCGACATCGACGCACGGCACAGGCATCGAGTGGACGGGGTTCGCGGGCACAGTCACGGGCATTTCGCTTATCGACGCCTCCGGTGAGCGCCGCGACTACTCCATCGACACCGATCCGGACTTGCTTCGTTTGGTGACCGTCTCGCTGGGCGCATTGGGTGTCATCGTCGAGGTGGAAATGCAGTGTGTCGACGCCTTTGACCTGCTCGCGGAAGAAGGGGCGGAAAGCCTCGATGCGGTGCTCGATTCCTGGGAGGAACACTCCCGCGCCGTCGATCACTACGAGGCATTCTGGTTCCCGCACACTGACCGCGCGATGGTGAAGTCCAATACCCGTCTGGCGCCCGGCGCTCCGGCACCTGGCGGGGAGCCCAAGGTGCGCGGGCGGATCACCCGGTTCATCGAGGACGACTTGATCGGCAACGGTGCCTTCGCCACGGCTTTGGCTATCGCGAAGGCAGTCCCGAAGACGACCCCCATGCTAAATAATGTGGCCGCGGGCGCCATGGCGGCGAACCGCTACCGCTCCCGCGCGCACGACGTCTTCGCCACCCCGCGCCGGGTGCGCTTCCACGAAACTGAATTTGCCGTCCCCCTTGATGCCGGCCCGGAGGCCGTGCGCGAGATCCGCCGGGAGCTGGACCGCCGCAACTGGCTCATCCCCTTTCCCCTGGAGCTGCGCACCACGGCCGCCGACGATGTGGCGCTATCCACTTCCACTGGGCGGGAGTCGATGTACATCGCCTTCCACGTGCCGCGGACGATGAATCCGCACGAGTTCTTCCCCGCTATCCAGGACATTCTCAAAGCGGCGGACGGGCGCCCTCACTGGGGCAAGATGCACAATCTCGGCCGGGAGGATTTCGCGGAGATGTACCCGCGTTTCGACGAATTCTGCACCCTGCGCGAGCAGATGGACCCGACACGGAAATTCGGGTCGGAACACCTGACGCAACTGTTCGGTTAAGGGGTTAACCGAACAGGTAAAAGGTTAACCGAACAGGCAAAGGGCTAACCGAACAGGTAAAGGGTCAACCGAAGAGGTTGATCCCGCCGGAGGTGTAGTAGACGCTGCCGAACGGCGCATCGAGGCGGATCCACCGCCCGGCGGTAGAGATGCGCAGGTGGCGCGGGATCTCCACGGGAGCGGCAGGCCCCGGAATGAGGCCGAGCGAGGTGCACGTGAAGATCATGCGCATCGGCACGTCGACGGGGCTGCCGGCGGTCTTTTCAGTGTCGGCGGTAAGAACGATCTGCTCGAGCAGCGAGCGCGGCGGGCCCATCGGCCCCGAGAACTGTCGGGCAAGGCGGCGGCCCTGGTCGGCGAGGTCGCGTACGACATTGACTGGCACGATATCGCGTTGTACATAGCCTGTTTTCGGGGGCAGTGCGCCGAGCCAATTCGCGTCGCGGGCAGGGCCGATCTCCAGCGTTCCGTTGCTGGAGCCGGAACGGATGTCGGGCACACCGGCGAGCGCATCACGCAGATCCTGCAGCGACACCACTGCCCCGTCGCGGGAGGCCTGCCCCGCCACCCGGCGCGAGGCCACACAACTGAACGGAGTGGTCACGTATACGTCGACGGAGGGGGTGGGGGTGGCAGTAAGCGTCGATAAGCGTGCTGAACCTGTTGCTTCGAGATGAAGCGCACGCTCGACGAGCGCCTTGAGCCCGGCGGCCCCCGACTCGATCGTGAGCGTCTCGGTGGCCACTAGTTGTCGGACTCGCCGGAGCCAGCGTTCAAAATGCCGCGCTCTGCCTGCGTGATCTCGCGCGGGGATGCTGTGGTCAGATCCACGGCGACCAGCACCGTGTTGACCACGCCGCACACGCGGCCCTGGCGGTCCTTGAGATCCTGGCGCGTCTTGAACGACGTGTTGCCGATCTCCGTCACCGTCGTCTCCACCTCGACCGCGGTGGTGTCCGCCATGACCGGGCGCAGGTAATCGATCTCCACGTGGCGGACGAACACCCCGAATTCCTGGTCGCGGTCTGCGAAATTCTCACGCATGAACGCGATGCGCGCCTCCTGGGAAATATCCAGGAACTTGCAGTTATTCAGGTGGTCGTAGCGGTCGAAATCATTCCAGCGCAGCGTGATGTGCTGGATATTGTTCGGGGCGTTGTCAGCCATGAGTCCGTGGATCCTTTCTCTCAAAGCGAGTCCACCCGCGCGATCGTGGGTGCGCGGGTGGGTGAGCTGCGTGGATTAGCGCGTCAGCTTGCGGTGCGTGACGCGGGACGGCTTGGCGGCTTCTTCGCCGAGACGCTCCACCTTGTTGGCCTCGTAGTCGCCGAAGTTACCTTCGAACCAGAACCACTTGCCTTCCTCAATATTGCCCTCCCAGGCGAGGATGTGTGTGCAAGTTCGGTCAAGGAACCAGCGATCGTGCGAAATGACCACGGCGCAACCCGGGAATTTCTGCAGCGCATTCTCCAAAGAGCCCAGGGTTTCGACATCGAGGTCGTTGGTCGGCTCGTCGAGGAGGATCAGGTTTCCGCCCTGCTTGAGTGTCAGAGCCAGGTTCAGGCGGTTGCGCTCACCACCGGAGAGAACCTTGGACGGCTTCTGCTGGTCCGGACCCTTGAAGCCGAACGCGGACAGGTACGCGCGGGACGGCATCTCGTTCTGGCCAACGTGAATGTAATCCAGGCCGTCGGAGACGACCTCCCACACAGTCTGTTCCGGATCGATGTTCTCGCGGTTCTGGTCCACATAGGAGATCTGGACGGTCTCGCCGACCTCGACCGAGCCGGAATCCGGCTCCTCGAAGCCCACGATCGTCTTGAACAGCGTCGACTTACCCACACCGTTCGGACCGATGACGCCGACGATGCCGTTGCGCGGCAGCGTGAACGACAGGTCCTTGATCAGGGTGCGACCGTCGAAGCCCTTGTTCAGGTCCTTGACCTCGACGACCTTGTTGCCCAAACGCGGCGGGGTCGGGATCTGGATTTCCTCGAAGTCGAGCTTGCGGTACTGCTCCGCCTCGGCTGCCATCTCCTCGTAGCGCTCCAGACGCGCCTTATTCTTCGCCTGGCGTGCCTTCGGCGAGGAGCGGACCCACTCCAGCTCGCCCTTCAGGCGCTTCTGCAGCTTCTGGTCCTTCTTGCCGGCGATCTCCAGACGCTCGGCCTTCTTCTCCAGGTAGGTGGAGTAGTTGCCCTCGTACGGGTAGAGCTTGCCACGGTCGACCTCGCAGATCCACTCCGCGACGTGGTCGAGGAAGTAGCGGTCGTGTGTCACGGCCAGGACAGCACCCGGGTAGTCCTGCAGGTGCTTCTCCAGCCACAGGACGGATTCGGCGTCGAGGTGGTTCGTCGGCTCGTCGAGAAGCAGCAGGTCCGGCTGCGTAAGGAGCAGCTTGGCCAAGGCCACGCGGCGGCGCTCACCACCGGAGAGGTTGGTTACCGGCGAGTCCGACGGCGGGCAGCGGAGCGCTTCCATCGCCTGCTCGATCTTGGAATCGACCTCCCACGCGTCAGCCGCATCGAGCTCCTCCTGCAGCTTGCCCATTTCCTCCATGAGCTCGTCGGAGTAATTCGTGGCCATCTCGGTGGCGATCTCCTCGAAGCGCTGCTTCTTCTCGAAGATGTCGCCCAGGCCCTCTTCGACATTCTCGCGGACCGTCTTCTCCTCGTTCAACGGCGGCTCCTGGAGCAGGATGCCTACAGTCGCGCCCGGGTCGAGGAATGCCTCGCCGTTATTCGGCTGGTCAATACCCGCCATGATCTTCAGCAGCGAGGACTTACCCGCGCCGTTCGGACCGACGACACCGATCTTGGCGCCCGGGTAGAAAGCCATCGTGACATTGTCCAAAATGACCTTGTCACCGACGGCCCTGCGAACATTTTTCATCGTGTAGATGAACTCGGCCACTTAAGACCCCTTTACATCCGTGTAGGTGGAACAACGTAAATCACCACAAAGGGTACATCACACAGCCAGCCCCGGAACCGCTCAGTGACAGCGCAGTCACACAGCACCGCGCAGCGCAGCGCGCACCCCGCGCCGAGGCGTGGAAGTGCGCGCGTGAAAGCGACAGTGCTTCTGTGGCGGTGGGTTCGCCTGGGGTTTCATTGCGATTTCGCGGCGGTTTCAATGCGGTTTCGGGCGGTTTCGGGCCCGCCCACTCGATCCGGTTAGTCCCGTTTGAGTTTCGGATCCCACCAGAAACATGAGCAACATTTCACCTGCGGTTTTGCAAGGTGGTTTCAAACGCGACTAACCGGGGCGGCTCCACGCCGGTTCTGCCTTAACCGACGGGCACGGGCGGCGCCTCCTGCTTCGCCTGCTCCTCCTGGGCCGATTCGCGCTGGCGGTCGACGAAGCTCATCTCTTCGGCCGTGCCCTCCCGCTCAATGACGCCGTTGGCAGCCGCAGCCGTCGCTGGCGCCGAGGATGCCGGAGTCTGGCCGGCATTGGTCTTGGTGGTGCCCTGCGCTTCGACGATGTCGTCGCGAGTGGTCTCCTCGACGTCATTCATGCCGTCGACGGTGTGCTTGTGCACGCTGGTGGAGCGGGACGACGCCTGGAAGCGGGTTAGCTCGAGCGCGATCTGGTTGGCCTTGATGATGTGCTTGTAGCGGGAGTTGCCCTCGGCATCGGTCCACTTATCGGACACGAGACGGCCGATCACGACTACAGGCATGCCCTTGGTGAGAGAAACGTGGGTGTTCACCGCGAGCTGCCCCCAACACTCGACATCGATGTAGAGCAGGTCGGTGTCCGCCCACTGGGCGTTGCCGTTGGCATCTTCGGTCTCGGTGCGGACGCGACGGCTAGTAGCCAAGCGCATGCGCGTGAGCGTGGAACCGGTGTCGAAAGTCTTGATCACCGGGTCGTCGGTGAGATTGCCGGACAGGGTAATGGGAAGTTGGGACATGTCGGTTCGAACCTTTCGCTGGTGTGTCAGTGGTGAGAATTGTCCAATTGTCTCGGTGTGTTCTAAACGCCACCTGCCTGCGATAAGGCGGTGACGCTTCAAGCTTTTCCCACTTTTCGCACGAGCGCGAGCACGCAAAAAAGAACCTGTGGATAACTGAAAGTTATCCACAGGCAGAAGGTTCCGTCCCTCCCCTAGCGGGCCCCGTTTGAGCCCTGCTGGGAGCGCGCCGAATACTGCGCGAGCATCTCGTTGTACGCGCGCCATTCTTCGTCGTCGGACTCGTCTTCGCGGCGGTCGATATCCCTGGCATCAGCGCGATCGTCGCGAAGCCAGCCCAGAAGGAGGATGACGAAGACGAGCGCCATCGGGAAACCGCCGGCCGCCCAGCCGATGCCGCCGCCGACCTTTTGGTCGCGCAGCAGATCCGGGTTCCATGGAAGTTCGAGTTCCGTGTAAAAGGTCTCCGCCAAAATGAAATTGAGCTGCATCAGGTACACACCCATGAACAAGTGGATGGGCATGGAGAACACGAACCACGCGAAACGGATCACGGTGGAGCGCCGGTTGGGCACATAGTCCGGCCCGATGAGATCCCAGAAGTAGAAGTAGCCGGACAGCAGGAACACTATGTTCATAATGAGGTGGCCGGCGTGCTCGGAGACCGCGAATTCGTAGAACGACGGGAAGACGTAGAGCACGTAGAAGACCACGAGGAATTGCAGCGTGGACACCGGCGGGTACGTCATCACCTTGAGCAAGGTGGATTCCTCAAACGCTTCGACCCAGGCGCGGGCATTGAATTCGCCTTCCGGGTACGCCTCTTTGACCAAGGTCAGCGGCGCGCCGAGCACGAGGAAGACGGGCACCACCATCGAGAGAATCATGTGCACGACCATGTGCACGGAGAAGCTAGCCGGCATGTACATACCGATGCCCGACGACATGGTCACGACCGTCGTCGCACAACCGGCCAGCCACCATGCGGTGCGCGAGTGCTTCCAGCCATCCACGCGGCGCACGAGGTGCAGGTAGTAGGCGGCGAGCAGAATCGCGATGACGCTGAAGAAGACCTCAAAACGCCACATGCCGAACACGTTGGTCACCGTCGGCGCGACTTGGAGGTTGTAGCCCATCTGGATCTGCATCGGCGTCAGGTCCGGCTCCAACGGGGCCGGCGGCGGGGTGCGGCCCATCGAGACAGCCACGCCCGTGACCGCACCCATTACGAGCGTCTCGACGACCGCGAGGCGGACAAACAGCCCCGGCTTCTTCCCCAGTTGCGGGATAGTGAGTTGGCGGTGAGCGAAACCGAGCAGACCGAGTACGGCCAGCCCGACCACTTTAAGCAGCACTGTCCAGCCGTAGGCGGTGGACGTCAGGTCAGAGAACTGCACGCGGATCAGGGCGTTGACCACACCGGAGACCATCAGCGCGATGAATGCGAACAACGCCACAGACGAATACCGGCGCACCGCACGCGGCATCTCCGGACCAAGCCTGCGGCCATGGGCGATCAGCGCCAAGAGACCGCCGACCCACAGCAGCATGAACACCAGGTGCCACAGGTAGGAGTTCGTGCCGTAATCGTGGTTGCCGCCCGAGGCGGAGTGGCCAGACAAGCCCAGCGGGATCACGGTGATGATCGACCCGATGAATAGCGCGACCTGCGAGGCCCACGACCTGCACGCGAAACCGAAACCCGCCACGACGGCAGCGATCAGCCCCACGATCAGCCAGATCTTCGCTTCCGCGACCCGCTCCAGCGCGGTCGCCCACATCTGCGGGGAGAACATGACGTCGGGCAGCGGGGTGCCTGAGACATCGGAGAGCACCAGCGGAATCATCACCACGGCGATGAGCGCCACACCGGCGCTCGCCCACGACGCGGTGCGGGCGGCGATATGGCCGTCGACGGTGAGGGTGGCGTCGATAAGCTTTGCGCGGTCCGGCGCGATCATGAAGCCCGAGAACATGAACGAGCCCGCCGCCAGCGCGGCGAGCAACCACGCCACCCCACGCAACGCCGG
Organism: Corynebacterium sp. 20-84; assembly: GCF_053479455.1. Lineage (NCBI taxonomy): Bacteria > Bacillati > Actinomycetota > Actinomycetes > Mycobacteriales > Corynebacteriaceae > Corynebacterium > Corynebacterium sp. 20-84. The sequence continues at coordinate 49,863 of NZ_JBRBCB010000002.1, read as the reverse complement.
CAGCCCCACCGTCGTCAGCGGACCCGGGTCCGGGATGCCCAGCGCCGCGAGCGAACCGCCCACGAAACTGAACGACAACGCACCGGCCACCACGGCGCCGACCGCCAGCACCGCGAGGTAGACCGGCCACGCCGACTTCACTGCTTGCTTATCCGACATGGCAATCACCCTACTTTCGATGGAGGGCAATATGGAAAGCCGTCCCCCGTACGTTACGATGAGATCCGCCCAAAACGCACGCCACCGTGTGCGAAAGAAGGGCAAGCCTCCATAGCTCAGTGGATTAGAGCATCCGGTTTCTACCCGGCTGGTCGCGGGTTCGAGTCCTGCTGGGGGCGCGTTTGTCATCAGTCGGGACATCGTTGACAGATCAGTCGCGACATGGTGGACAAACCGGTGTCTTGGTTTTTATTTTTCCAAGGCGCCGGTTTTGGTTTTTAGGTCAGTGGGGGTTGGCCTTTTCGCCAGTAGGCTTTTTGGTAATTGCGGGATGTGTCGATGTAGTGCTCGGCGATGGGTTCGCCGGTTTCTTTTAGTGATGTTGTGATGTGGTTGTCGGTGATGATCATCAGGACTTCTTCACCGCTGTAGGCGCGTCCGATTCCTAGGCTGTAGAGCCTGCCGGCGTACGGCTTTGACGATGGCGAGGTTGCGGTTCGGGCTGTTCATTTGTCAACGATGTCCCGACTGATCCCCGCATCGGCACCAGACGCGCGGGGGTAGCGGAAGGTGTCAACGATGTCGCGACTGAGGTGTCAACCATCACCCCAGAATGTTTCCGTCCCCTAAGTGTCAACCATGTCGCGACTGACCTGTCAACCATCAGGAATGATGTCCCAGGCACGCCGTGTCAACTATGTCATGACTTCAGACACTGCTTGGGGGCGCGCTTTGTCATCGGTCGCGATTGCGCACTGCAATGTACATTTGACGTGCGCCAACTACGCCCCGTGAAATTACGATGAGGGCCATGAACAGCATTTTCACAATCACTGCGACTCTCAACGAACTCGAATTTCTCATGGGCACGATCTACCCGCCGGCGTTCATGGCTTTAGGCGACGGGATGGCGCTCGCCGATATCCAGCGCACGGTGAACGCGTACTCACCGGTGCTGGGCAAAGCCGGGGTAGATTTCCCTCCCGAGCTGGTGGAGCTGTACCACTGGCACAACGGCTCGAACGGCGAAGACATCATCGGCCCAGTCCAGCTACTCAGCCTCGAGGAAGCACTAGAGACATGGCGCGCGCTTATCGACGCAATGGCCACCGAATTCCCCTCCGACGACTGGTACTACCCGAGCTGGATCCCCTTCGCTAGATCATGGTCCGACTGTTATCTCTGCATCGACGTCAAAGGCGTGGCCGGCGGCAACCGCGGCCAGATCGTGGAAGTCGACCGCAACCACCCGACACGGACCATTCAGGCGCTCTACATGCGGGATTGGTTCCAATGTGTGGTGGATGATTACTCACTGGAGGAATACACCCGAACCCATGGAATCCCCGCTGGCGAGGAGGGCGAAGACGGGCTCTACGACTACGACCCAGAGGAGCCGCCGGAGGGGCCGAACTGCCACATCAACCACTTCAAGGCGGGAGCATAGCCCCGAGTTACGTGTGGAGTAGCCTTTTTAACCGTGTTCCGCACCATGTTGAAGTCCAAGATCCACCGCGCCACGGTCACCCAGGCAGATCTCCACTACGTCGGGTCCTGCACGATCGACGCCGACCTCATGAAGGCAGCCGACCTCCTCGAAGGCGAGCAGATCGACATCGTCGACATTGACAACGGCAACCGTTTGACCACCTACGCCATCACGGGCGAGGCAGGTACCGGCGTGATCGGGATCAACGGTGCGGCCGCGCACCTGATCAGCCCGGGCGACCTGGTGATCATCATCGGCTACGCCCAGTACTCCGAGGAGGAACTGGGCGACTACAACCCGCGCATCGTCTTCGTCGACGAGAACAACGCACAGGTCGAATACGGCCACGACCCGGCCCACGCCCCGGACGGTTCGGGCCTGAGAGATCCCCGGCACCCCGAGGGGAACTAATTTCGCCGAAATTTTTCGACCCAGCTTTCACCAGCACAAACACTGCCGCCCGCGCTTCTGTGGGACGGCATTTTTCGTGCGCGGTCTTGACGGCTTATCGAATAGCGATATTATCGAATTACGACAACATCGAAAGTCGATAAGAAAGGTCGAAGCCATGAACACACAAGAAACGAACCCGACCAACTCCCCCACCCCGGCACCACAGCCGCGCCCGCCGAAAAAGGACAAGAGCACGAATATTTCGTGGGCCGATGTGCTCACCGTCGCCATCACATTGGCATGGATCCTCCCCGAGATCGTCGCGCTGGCATCGCACGGCATCATCTCCACCCGCCTCTCCCCTGCAGTCGCGGGCGGACTGCACTTCGCCGATCTCGATTCGGGTCCGCAGACCCTCTACACCGTCGCGCTCACACTGAAGTTCATTGGCATACTCGCCGCAGTGTTCTTGGTCACCAACACATTCAGCGACATGTCGAAAGGAGAGTTCTTCACAGAGAAGAATTCGCGTCGCCTCACAGCCGCATGGATCAGCATCCTCGTCTTCTTCATTGCACGCCTCGGCCTGGAGGGCATGGCCAATAACTGGGCCGCAACGCAGCTGGGAATCGACTGGTGGCAGGATCCGGGCACCACGACCCCGCTCTCCGACTTGGCCCCGGCGCTTGTTTTGGCCTGCGTCCTCGCCGCACTGGCAACCGCCCTGCGCCGCGGTGCCAAGCTCGAAGAGGACGTGGACGGCCTTGTCTAATCCGAATACCGAACCCACGGTGGTCTGCCACCTCGACGAACTAATGGCCGAACGCGGAATCACCGGCGCGGCTCTCGCCGAACAAGTGGGCATCACCCCCGTCAACCTCTCCGTTCTGAAAAATAACCGCGCGAAAGCCGTCCGGTTCACCACCCTCGCCGCGATCTGCCGGGCACTCGACTGCCAGCCAGGCGACGTATTCTCAGTCAAATAATCCGGGAGCAGCCCGCAGCGCACCTGTAGGCTCGCAGGCATGACTTTCCCCTCCCCCGCACGAGATTCCTACGCACTGGTCACCGGAGCGAGCCAAGGCATCGGCGAGGCCATGGCCCGCGATTTCGCCGCCGAAGGCCACAACCTCATCATCGTCGCACGCCGCGAAGACGTCCTGACACAGCTCGCAGAGGAGCTTAAGAAGGACTACGGCGTCGATGTCGTCGTGGCGGCGCACGATCTGTCGGTAGCAGGCGACGTCGATAAGCTCCTTTCGCTTATCGACGAAAAGCGCATCTCCATCTGCGTCAACTCCGCCGGAATTGCCTCCTTCGGGCCGTTTTTGGACCAGGACTGGACCTATGAGACGAACCAGTTCAACCTCAATGCCACGGCCGTCTTCCGCATCACTAAAGCTGTGCTCGACCAGATGGTCCCGCGCGGGGAGGGTGCGCTGTGCAATGTCGGTTCGGCGGCCGGCAATGTGCCGATCCCGAATAACGCCACGTACGTGCTCACAAAGGCCGGCGTCAACGCGTTCACTGAGGCCCTGCACTATGAGCTGAAGAAGACCGGCGTCCACTGCACCCTGCTCGCGCCGGGCCCGGTGCGCGATGCTGTCATTCCGGAAGAGGAGCAATCCATCGTGGACAAAGTCGTCCCCGATTTCCTCTGGACCACCTACGAGTCCTGCTCCCGCGAGACCATCGACGCGATGAAGAAGAACCGCCGCCGCATCACGCCCGGCCCGCTGTCCAAGGCTATGGACTTCGTCTCCTCATATGCGCCCCGCGGTGCGCTTGCACCAGTGATGGGCTGGTTCTACGCCAAGATGGGCTAGCGTGGGCCCCATGAGTGAAGCACTGGCAGAAAAAGACGACCGCATTGTCTGGGTCGATTTGGAAATGACGGGGCTGGACCCCGACCGCCACGTCATCGTGGAGGTCGCTACCCTCGTCACCGATGCTGAGCTGAATATTCTCGACGACGGCATCGACCTTGTCGTCCACGCCACCGACGCTGAGCTCGCCGAGATGGACGACTTCGTCACCGAGATGCACGGCTCCTCCGGGCTTACCGAGCAGATCAAGGCCTCCACCGTCACGATTGAGGAGGCGGAGGAAGCGGTGCTGGGGCTCGTCGAAAAGCACTGCGGCGAGCACCGTCCCCCGCTGGCCGGCAATTCCATCGCCACGGACCGCATGTTCATCCGCGCGCAGATGCCGCGCCTGGATGCGGCGCTGCACTACCGCATGATCGATGTCTCCACCGTCAAGGAGCTCACCCGCCGCTGGTTCCCGAAGGCCTACTACAACCAGCCGGACAAGGGCATGGCGCACCGCGCCCTGGCCGACATCGTCGAATCCATTCGCGAGCTCGACTACTACCGCCGCAGCGTGTTCGTCCCCGCCCCGGGCCCCTCCTCCTCTGAAGCGAGCGAGAGCACCAAGGCCGCGACCGCCGCGTACCAGCAGTTTTTGTAAAACCGATTCCGTGAACTAATGTAGAAACCCGCTGCAATTCGCAGCGATGGTGGCTGTAGTTCAGCTGGTAGAGCACCAGGTTGTGATCCTGGGTGTCGCGGGTTCGAGCCCCGTCAGCCACCCCAAAATGTCATCAGTCGCGACATCGTTGACATTTAAGTCGCGACATGGTGAACAAACCGGCGTCTTGGTTTTCATTTTTCCAAGGCGCCGGTTTTTGTCACTTAACCCGATTAGTCGCAATGGGCGCAGGAGGTTGGGCGTCTGGCCCTGAGGATTTAGGAGCGGACGAGGCGGGCGATGGCGTCGGCGGCTTCGGCGAGTTTTTCTTCAGCTTCCGGCCCGTCGGTTTGAGCTGCACGGACGACGCAGTGGCGCATATGGTCATCGAGAAGGCTCAGCGCGACGTTGTTCAGAGCTGAGGTGATGGAACTGATTTGGGTGAGGATATCTATGCAGTAATTCTCTTCATCGATCATGCGATGAATCCCGCGGGCTTGGCCTTCAATGCGCTTCAATCGGGCCAGGTAGCGGTCTTTGTCACTGATATATCCCTGATCGGCGGGTTCAGCATGTGGGGTGGTGGTCATGGGCCTGCTTTCTTCGTGCACCAGCGTTGTCACAATATTTTCTCATGCTAGGCGTCTACGGTTTCGGGTGTTCGGTCCAGGGACCTAGCAACACTGGCAGCCGGGGTCAGATCCAAGCGGCGCAGCAGCTGGGCATTGAGGGCGACTACCACGGTGGAGGCCGACATCAGAATTGCACCCACGCTCATCGGCAGCATGAACCCGATCGGAGCCAGCACTCCAGCGGCCAGGGGGACGGCTGCGATATTGTAGCCAGCAGCCCACCACAGGTTCTGTTTCATTTTCCGGTAACTGGCCTCGGAGAGCTCAATTACGGATAAGACCGAGCGGGGATCCGAGGAAGCCAGAATGACCCCGGCCGAGCCGATGGCCACATCGGTGCCGGCACCAATGGCGATGCCCACATCGGCCTGAGCCAGAGCTGGCGCGTCATTGACCCCGTCACCGACCATGGCCACTTTGCGGCCTTCAGCTTGAAGTTCTGCGACCTTGGCGGCCTTATCTTCGGGCCGGACCCCAGCAAAGACTCGGTCAATACCCAGCTCTTCGGCCACGGTCTCGGCCACGGCTTGGGCATCACCGGTGATCATCACGACCTGGACGCCGTGGGCATGCAGGGCATCCACGGTGTCACGGGATTCGGGTCGGATTTCATCGGCTAGACGCAACGCGCCAATAACTTGGCCATCGGCCAGCACGTGAAGAATGATCGCGCCTTCGTCGCGCCACCGCTCAGCAATCGCTATCTCATCTTGGGAGTGTTGTTCTAACAGGTAAGGGCCACCGACTTCAATGACCGTGCCATTGACCGTTGCTTTGACGCCCACAGCTGGGGAAGATGAAAAATCACTGGTGCCAGGTACGTCGAGGTTGCGGGCCCGGGCCGCGCCGACAATGGCCTGCGCTAAGGGGTGTTCGCTGTCGGTTTCAGCAGCAGCGGCCAAGGCTAACACCTCATCTTTGGTCCGATCACCCACAGGGTGGATAGCGGTGACGGTGGGCTCACCTTTGGTCAGGGTGCCGGTTTTATCGAATAGTACCGAATCCACGTTGCGCATCGATTCCAGTGCCAAGCGATCTTTGATCAACACCCCACCACGAGCCGCACGCTCGGTGGCAATCGATACCACCAACGGAATTGCGAGGCCCAAGGCGTGAGGGCAGGCAATGACCAGCACCGTAATGGTGCGTACTACGGCGGCGTCGGGCATACCCAGTATGGACCACACCAGCGCAGTAATTACCGCAGCCCCGAAGGCGAACCAGAACAACCAACCGGCGGCGGTGTCGGCAATGCGTTGGGCTTTGGACGAGGAGGATTGGGCATCGGCGACCAGTTTCTGGATCCCCGCCAGCGCGGTGTCATCTCCAATGGCGGTGACTTTGACCCGCAGCCCGGAATCCGTGGCCACAGTACCGGCCACGACGTGGTCGTCCGGGCCGCGTCGGACGGTTTTGGATTCCCCGGTGACCATGGATTCATCCATGGAGGCACTACCATCGACGATCTGGCCATCGGCCGGGACCGCAGATCCAGGACGGACAATGACGACATCTCCAACGACCAGCTCCGCCGGAGCGACGGTGACAACGTCATCGCCGTCGACCTTCTCGGCTTCATCCGGCAGCAAGGCGGCCAGGGAGTCTAAGGCGGAAGTGGTTTGGGCCAAGGACCGCATTTCAATCCAGTGGCCTAACAACATAATGACCACCAGTAGCGCCAGTTCCCACCAGAAGTTCAGCTCGTAATCCAAGATGCCCAGGGTCGCACCCCAGGAGGCAATGAAGGCCACCGTGATTGCTAACCCGATAAGCAGCATCATGCCGGGTTGTCGGGACCGGATCTCGGAGACGGCCCCCGTCAAGAAAGGCCGGCCACCCCAGAAATAGATGATTGTGCCCAGGATCGGCGACACCCACCGCACCCAGGCCGTGTCAGGTAATTGATAGCTCAACAGGTCGGCGAACATCGGGTTGAACGCGACCACTGGAATTGCCAGCACCAACATGATCCAAAACAACCGCCGGAACTGTCCGACATGATCCCCATGGTCCCCGTGGCCATGTCCGGCATGGCCGCCGTGTATCTCGTGGCCGGAATGGTGTTGGCCCTCCTGGCCGTGCCCGCCCGCGCCGTGTTCGTGATGCTCATGCCCGTCGTGCCCCATGGCGCCAGCTTGGATGGCTTGATGATCCCCATGGTGGACGGCGGTTTCAGTAGCGCGCGCCTGTTGATGCGCAATGTGGTGTTGGGGGTGATGGTGGTCGCGTTCAACCATGTCAGAAGCCTTTCCGAGGAGGTGATTGTGAAATATTTCCGCGTCCGAAGAGCTGGGCGATATCCATCGAGCGTGTAGCGCCTCGCGAGAACTTGCGGGCTCATGCACTCGTCGGACTGGGTGGTGGTTTCGCACTAGACACGCGACGCACGTTAACCCGCCGCCTCGACAGCCCATCTTAGTCCGCTTGCTATATACCCTATACCCCTATAGGGTTCGGTTTCAATGGGTGGCATCCCCGTCCACCCCGGAATGCCAGGAGCACTGATGAACAAACTGACCCAGATAACTCGACTTACTCTCGTAGCTGCAATAGGTACCTTGGCTCTGACGAGCTGTGCCGGAGCCGGTGACGACGAGGTCGCCACCGACCCCACAACCACCAAGAAGCAAGCGCAGACCGATGCCGCTAGCCCCCACACGCAAGCCCACGATCATGACGCAGATGGCGGCCTACCACCATCGGGAATCGAGGAAGCCACCGATCCCACATATGCCGTCGGCGACTCTGTGATCCTCGACGCCGACCATATGCCAGGTATGGATAATGCTGAAGCCACTATCTCTGGCGCATTTGATACGACCACTTATTCTGTGAGCTACACGCCCACTGATGGCGGCACCCCTGTGACGGACCACAAGTGGGTCGTCCACGAAGAACTCGAAGGCCACGGCGAAGCGCCGCTTGAAGCAGGCAGTCAAGTCATTTTGAACGCCGATCACATGCCTGGAATGAAGGGAGCAGAAGCCACCATAGATAGCTCCACCGACGAAACCGTCTACATGGTCGATTTCGAGATGGACGGCATGGAGATGACCAATCACAAATGGGTCGTGGAAAGCGAAATCCAACCCCGCAACTAAGACACCGATATAAAAGCACCTGTGATAAAAGCACCCTGTGCAGTTCCTCTCCGCGAGGATCCGCACAGGGTGTTTGCGTTGGCCTGGCGGCGCTAGCCTTCGTCGACGTTGCCGGCCTTGATCGTCTCCCAATCGAGGTTCCAGTAACCGAGGCCATCCAGGCCCGACAGCGTTTCACCGGAAGTGTTGACCACCTCGACCGGGTCGCCCTGCTTGACGTAGTTCATGAACCACTGTGCGTCCTCCGGCGTGGCGTTGATGCAGCCGTGGGACTGGTTGTAGCTGCCCAGCGCACCGATCGCCCACGGCGCCGAGTGGACGTAGATGCCGGACCAGGACAACTGCGTGGCGTAGTTGACGTTCGTGCGGTACCCGCCGCTGTCGAGGGACAAGCCGAACGTGGTGGAATCCATCGTCATGGACTCGTTCCGGTCACCGACGACGTACATGCCGTTCGGGGTAGCGAATTCGCCGTCGCGGCCGAGGGAGACCGGGAAGGACTTCACCTCTTCGCCGTTGCGGTAGACAGTCAGCGTCTTCGTGTTGTCGTCCACGAGCGTTTCCACCAGGTCGCCGACGGTGAAGGTGGACGAGGCGTCCTCCGCGCCGTAGATGCCGCCGCCGAGGTCCTTGCCGTAGATATCGGACTTCACGGTCACCTCAGTGCCGGGCTCCCAGTATTCCTTCGGACGCCACACCAAGTGATCCGGGTCGATCCAGTAGAACGCGCCCTCAGTATCGTTCGACGTCTCGATGGTGATGGCGTCCTGCGCCGCCTGGCGGTCGCTCGGCGCGATATCGAAGTAGAAGTTGACCGCGTGGGCAACACCGACCTCAGTCCCGTCCATCGGCCCGATATAGGAGTGGGTCTGTCCGTCCGGCACGACGGTGGTGAACACCGACTGCGAGGTCTCCCCATGCGCAGTGACAGCCTCCACCGTGTATTCGCGGCCGTAGCCGAGCGGCTCCGTCGTGGTCCACTCCGTCTTATCCTCGTTGAGTTCGGCCTCGACTTCTTTGCCTTCCTCATTCGTCATCGTCACGGATTCCAGGCCGTCCGGCGCACTCACTGTCACCGACTCACCCGGCTGCACACCCTCTGCGCCGTCTTCGACGGAGATGACCGCCGGGTCATGCTGCTCCGGCTCCTGCTCCGTCGTTTCCACAGACTCCGCAGCGGTTCCCGGACGGTCGATCGTGCACGCGGCCAACGCCCCGCCTGCTAGTACGACAACCGCCCCAGCAGCGATGATCCGACGCACCCGCGCCACCGTGTTCTCAGTCATTGTGCAACCACGCAACCCTTGAATCCGCTATGAAGATGCCATATTCCCCAACGCAATGTGTTCTCACCCTATAGGTCGCACTGACCCTAAAGCCAGTTACACACGCCGAGGTCGGGGGCAAGATTAAGCACCCCTGCGCCCCACTGCAACGCACATTGCGCCATGGGTGTTCCATTACGCTATACCCCACCATGAACCAGCCCTATGACCAGGCGATTTCACCCATTAGAAACAAGCTGCTATATTTTCTTCTCGTTGCCTTCCACGGCAAGGCGCCATTAGCTCAATTGGCAGAGCAACTGACTCTTAATCAGTGGGTTCGGGGTTCGATTCCCTGATGGCGCACAGTACAGCCAGGTCATACGGTGAAAACCGGGACCTGGCTTTTAGTTTGCGCGCATGTCTCCGACGGCTACATTGGAAAAGCGTGATCACTACGCCGCACTCCCCCATTACCGCAGTCACGGTCTTCGCCGGCGCGCGCGAGGGCGTAGACGACTCCATGACCACGGCCGCGTACGGCTTCGGTACGACGCTGGCACGCCACCGGATTGCGCTTGTCTACGGTGGCGGCAGGCTGGGCATGATGGGCGCGGTCGCCCAGGGGGCGATCGATGCGGGCGGAGAGACCATCGGCATTATGCCGGAGCATCTGTCGCAGCACGAGATCGCGCACACGGGCCTTTCAGAGCTCGTCATCGTGGACACTCTCGCGGAGCGCAAACGCCTCATGAACCAGCGCTGCGACGCATTCGTCGCGCTTCCCGGTGGTGCGGGCACGCTCGACGAGCTTTTCGACGAATGGACCAACCAGCAACTCGGCCTCCACCAAAAACCGATCGGGCTTCTTGGGGCAGACTTCTGGAAACCGCTGACGGCGATGATCGACCACATGGTCGCGGCGGGCTTCATCCGGCAGGCCGACCGGGACAGCCTGATCGTCGCCGACGATCCGGATGAGCTCATCAGCGCGCTGGGACAGTGGACCCCGCAACCGCCCCGCTGGGGCTAGAAAACGCTGTACGCTGGGATTTATGGATACAGAGAACCCAGCTGACACCGATGACAGCACCAACGAGAACAGAGCGCTCGTCGTCGTCGACGTGCAGAACGATTTCTGCCCCGGTGGTGCACTCGGCACCGCCCGCGGCGATGAAGTCGCCTCCAAGATTGCGGCGCTCATCGCTGAGGGTGACAACCGCGGCTGCGACTACAGCCACATCGTGGCAACGCAGGACTGGCACATCGACCCGGGCGCGCATTTCTCCGATGACCCCGATTTCGTGGACTCATGGCCAGTCCACTGCGTCGCTGAGTCGGAGGGCGCGGCGCTGCGCGGACCGATCGCGGACATCGCCTTCGACGAGTTCTTCCGCAAAGGCGAGTACGAGGCGGCATACAGCGGGTTCGAGGGCGCGTCGATAAGCGAAAAAGCTCTTCTCGCGGATTGGCTACGTGCGCGCGGTGTCAGCGACATCGATGTCGTCGGTATCGCGACCGACCACTGCGTGCGCGCGACTGTTCTCGACGCGCTGAAGGAAGGCTTCGGTGTACGCGTGCTGCGCGGCATGTGCTCGCCTGTCGACGACGCGCGTGGCTCCGCCGCTCTCGACGAGATACAGTCCGCCGGCGCTGAACTGGTGTAAAACGAAACGCGCTGCCCCTTTACCCGGGAACAGCGCGCACATCCGCGGGCCGCTTAGCGCTGCGACAGCAGACGCTGCAGCTCCTTGAGCTCCTTCTTCTTCTTGCGCTTATTCGCAGAGCTGATCACGATGAGCGCCGCGATGGCGACACCCACGCCCGCGAGAATCTTCTGCACGTTGTCATCCTGCAGCTTCGCGGTAGCCTGCTTCTTCGCGTCATTGACCAGATTCTCCGGACGGGTGCGGTCCGCCAACTCGTCGATGGTGGCGGCGAGGTTGCCGCGGGTGCGCTCAATATCGCGCTGAATGTCGTTGATGTCTCGTGCCACTTTTACTCCCAGATCGAACTGTTTGAACGGTAATGAAGCTGATAAAGCTTTTGTCTCGCTCCCACAGTACTTGATGTCGCTACAGTGGCGTGCATGACCGAAGCAACACGTTTGAACGAAGGCGACAAAGCCCCCGCATTCTCCCTGCCCAACGACAAAGGCGACACCGTTTCGCTGGCGGACTATGCCGGCAAGCGCGTCATCGTGTACTTCTACCCCAAGGCCAACACCCCGGGCTGCACCACAGAGGCATGCGATTTCACGGAGAACCTCTCTGAATTCGAGGACGCTTCCGTCTCCGTGGTGGGCATCAGCCCCGATTCGCCCGAGAAGCTGGCCGCATTCCGCGCTGACCACGATCTGACCATTGAGCTGCTCAGTGACGAGTCCAAGGAAGTCATGACCGCCTACGGCGCCTTCGGCGCGAAGAAGAATTACGGCAAGATCGTCCAGGGTGTCATCCGCTCGACCTTCCTCGTCGGTGCCGACGGCACCATTGAGTCGGCCCAATACAACGTCAAGGCCACGGGCCACGTCGGGCGCCTTCTGCGCGACCTCGACCTCTAGTTCGCGCAGTCTGTTTTTCTGCGCTGGCGGGCAAGCGGTACACTGTGAACCGCTTTAAGCGCCCGTGGCGGAATTGGCAGACGCGCTGGATTTAGGTTCCAGTGCCGTAAGGCGTGTGAGTTCAAGTCTCACCGGGCGCACCAATCAAACTTTTGGGGGATTCGGCGCGCTTGCTAGAATGCGGAGCGTGAGCAACGCAGCGGCAGACCCCCACGGCGGGGAGACGACCAGCGGCGCCGACACCTTGCACGACGCCCCGAAACGGGAGCGCCGGCGGGTCCGCGCCTGGCATGTTCTGCTGCTCGTCGCCGCCGTCATCACCACCCTGCTGCTCGCCCGCTGGCAGTGGATGCGGTTCCAATCCGGCACCGGGTCGCTCCAGAACCTCGGCTACGCGATGCAGTGGCCGTTCTTCGGTGCCTTCCTCGTCTTCATCTACCGCGCCGGTATGCGGATGGAAAACGAGAAGATCGACGCGGAGAATTCCGGCGACAAGATGCAGGCGCTCTACGAGGCTGACAAGGCTGCATTCGGCGACCCCGGCGAAGTGACCGAGATCGACGAGGATTTCCTGCCCAGCCGGCCCACGATGGACATTGACGAATACAACGCACGCTTCGCTCCGCGGCGCGGCACGACAGATCCGGACGGATCAGAGAGAGGACACGCACTATGACTGATAAGCCCGCAAGCGCCTCGGCACCGACGAGTGCTCCCGGGGGTGCAGCTTCACCGCGCGTCCACCCGGAGCGTCAGCGCCGCGTGCGCACCGCCCTGCGGCTGTTCTCCGTCGCGGCGTGGGTGACGGGTGTGCTTCTGCTTCTGCTGTGCACCCGCATGATCATGGAGTACGGCTTCCACATGGATGTGAGCCTGCTCAGTTGGGTGGCAATCCTTCACGGCTGGGTCTACGCCCTGTTCCTGCTGGCCACGCTCAACCTGGGCATGAAGGCCCGCTGGTCTACCAGCCAGTGGATCATCACCGCCATCGCCGGTGTCGTGCCGTTCCTCTCCTTCTTCGTCGAGGCGTGGCGCCGCAAGGAAGTCACCGAGGAATTCGACCTCTAGGGAGGAGTGCCGGCCTGCTCTATGCCGAGTCCCCTATGCGATGTTGAAACTCAGTCGACTGCGACCTGGGCTTTTCTACATCGCATAGTGCCTAGCGCATAGTGCCTACCGCATAGGGGACCCAGCCGCCAGCAGCCACCGGCCACCACCACCGCCCCAGCGCGGTTACTCGGATACGCGGGTGAGAACGAGGATGTCCTTGGCGTCGCCGCCATCCGGGGTCAGGGTGAGCGACTCATCGGTCTGCTCCATGTCGTACTTCAGGTCCTTGCCCGTGTCGACATCCGCGAGCTTGATGGAATCGCCGCTTTCTTCACAGCGCGCGGTCTTGGTCTCGCCAGTCGCGGTGTCGGTCACCGACCACTTGCAGTCGCCGCCATCAATCTCCAGGGAGACATTGCCTGCAGCCGCACCGGTCTCGGAGTCCTGACCAGTGCCCTCCCACGTACCATCGAGGGAATTGCCGCAAGCGGTCAGCAGACCAGCGGACATGACGGCGGTAGCAGCAAGGACGAGTTTCTTATTCATATTCGGTAGGGCTCCTTCTAAGCACGCTTATCGACGTTTACGTTCAGCCCTACCGACCCTACCCCTATTCCGTCTGCGCCAGTTCTGCGATGCGCGGTGCCAGCTCACGCAGAGCTTTCCCGCGGTGGGAGCGGAAGTTCTTCTCCTCCGGGGTGAGCTGCGCAGCGGAACGTCCCGGTGCATCAGCGGGCGCGAAGAGCGGATCGTAGCCGAAGCCGCCTTCGCCGCGTGGTTCGCGAAGCAGTGTGCCTTCCCAGCGTCCCTCCGCGGTGAATTCTTCGCCGTCGGGTGTGACGAGGGCGCAGCAAGACACAAAAGCCGCACCGCGGTGCTCATCGCCGATATCGCTCGTCTGGGCGAGCAGCAGCTCGTTATTGGCGTCGTCGTCGCCATGACATCCGCACCAGCGAGCGGAGAGAATCCCCGGCATGCCGTTCAACGCGTCGACGGCGAGGCCAGAATCATCAGCCACGCACACCAGTCCTGTCTGCTGCGCGCCTTCACGGGCCTTGATGAGGGCGTTTTCCGCGAAGGTCAGACCGTTTTCCACCGGCTCGTCATAAGAAGGAACATCCTTGAGGGAGACGAGCTCGACACCGGAGACCCCGAGCTCGCTCAGGACGGTCTCGAGCTCTTTCAGCTTCTTCGCATTGCCGGAGGCGACAAGGACTTTCAGCCTGCCAGCTACCATCCCAGCGCCGCCTTCTGCGCCGCGATCAATTCGCTGCAGCCCTTCTCCGCCGCATCCAGCATGGCGTTCAGCTGCTCCCGTCCGAACAGGCCGTGCTCGCCCGTGCCCTGCACTTCGACGAAATTGCCGGGTTCATTCATGACCACGTTCAGGTCGACTTCGGCACGGGAGTCTTCCTCGTAGGGCAGGTCGAGGCTCACGCGGCCGTCGACAATGCCCACGGAGACCGCCGCTACGGGCGGCAGCAGTGGCTTGCCGGGGACGAGGTCACGCTCCTTCAGGTGCGCGATCGCATCCGCCAGCGCGACGTAGGCGCCGGTGATGGACGCAGTGCGGGTTCCTCCGTCAGCCTGCAGCACGTCGCAGTCGAGCTGAATCGTGTTCTCCCCCAGCTGCGACAGGTCCACCGCGGCGCGCAGGGAACGGCCCACCAGGCGGGAGATCTCGTGCGTACGTCCTTTGACCTTGCCCTTCATCGACTCACGCGGCATGCGCTCATGGGTCGCGGAAGGCAGCATGGCGTATTCGGCGGTGAGCCAGCCTTCACCCGAATCCTTCTTGAAGCGGGGCACGCCCTCCTCCGCGCTCGCGGTGCACATGACGCGGGTGTTGCCGAATTCGACGAGCACACTGCCCGCCGGGTTCGAGGTGAAACCGCGGGTGATGCGCACCGGGCGCATCTCGTCGAGGGCGCGGCCGTCCGCGCGGACAAAAGGTTCTTGCGGGGTATTCGCTTCAGTCATGGAACCGAGCCTACCGCCCCCGCTACTTAGACCTCGTAGACGTCCTTCGCGTCACCGATCACGATCTCGCCGTCGAATTCCTCGGCGGCGGCGTGCATTGTCGCTTCCTTGTCGCTCCACGGCTGGATGTGGACGAGCACCAGCTTTTTCACCCCTGCTTCGTGGGCGATGCGGCCGGCTTCGCGGCCGGACATGTGCATCCCGGCAGGAGTGTTCTCAGTCGTCTCCGGTCCCCAGGCGGCTTCGCAGAGGAAGAGGTCGGCGCCGCGTGCTGCGTCGATAAGCGTCGGCGTGAACGCGGAATCGCCGGAGAAAGCGATGATCTTGCCCGACTCCTTGTGCTCGACACGCAGCGCCTGCGACTCCGCGGCCGGGTGGACCACGGGGAACGGGGTGACGGTCACCGCATCGATCTCGAGGGGCTGACCGGTCCACGCGTGGACATCAAAAGTGTCCGAAATATCATCGACATCGTCTGGGCCATTCGAACCCAAGCGGCCGAGGTGCTCCGCCGCATAGCTCGGGCCAGCGAGAATGTGGCGACGGCGAGCTGGAGCCGTGGGGTGAAAACGGCGCCAAATGATCAGCGACGCCGTGTCAGAGCAGTGATCGGCATGCAGATGGCTAAACACCAGATGCGCATCCGACGGGTCCGCGACCTCCTGGAGGGCAGCCAGCGCGCCCGGGCCGAAGTCCATCAGAATGCCAGGCTGTCCTTCTTCCGCGTTGATCAAGTAGGACGAGCCGGGATTGCCAGGGGCAGCGAGCGACCCTGTGCAGCCGAGAACTGTCAACTTCATGGCCTTACTCTGCCACGAAAACGGGGGAAAATCGAAACAAAAGTGAGGATTTAGATACCGTGTCGGGCGTGGTGTTTCTCACCACTTATTGGGCGTCATGCGTGACGGCGGACATCTGCGGGCCGAGGAAACGGGAGGCGAGACGCTCGAATGTCTCCGGGTCGCCGGTGGACTCGAATGTGCGCGTCGGCGTGTGGTCCGGGTCGGCGAACATGTCCTTTTCCGTGAGCACGCGCAGCACATCCTTCGCGGTCTCCTCCGCGGACGAGACGAGCGTGACGCCGTCGCCTATCGCCAGCTGGATCACGCCAGACAACAGCGGGTAGTGGGTACAGCCGAGCACGAGCGTATCGACGCCCGCTGCCTGCAACGGCTCCAAATACCCCTGCGCCACCCCGAGGATCTGGCGCCCCGAGGTGATGCCACGCTCCACGAATTCGACGAAAGCCGGGCAGGCAGCGGCACTCACTTCGATGCCGGATGCGATGGAAAACAAGTCTTGGTATGCGTGGGAGCGGATCGTGGCCTGGGTGCCGATGACCCCGACCTTGCCATTGCGCGTTGTGGCGATCGCACGGCGCACAGCCGGCTGAATCACCTCAATAACGGGGACGTCATAACGCTCGCGCGCATCGTGTAAAAACGCGGCGGACGCGGTGTTGCACGCGATGACGATCATCTTGCAGCCGCGCTCCACCAGCTCATCCGCAATGGCGGTGGCATGCTGCCTGACATCCGCGATCGGCTTCGGGCCGTACGGTCCGTTCGCGCCGTCGCCGATATACATGATGGACTCGCCGCCCAGCTGGTCCATCACCGCGCGCGCCACCGTCAGGCCCCCGAAGCCTGAATCGAAAATGCCGATGGGCGCGTTATTGTACTCACTGTTCAACTCAACCACGGTGAGGAATTCTACCGCGGCAGCCAACCAGTGGCGAGGCCCCTAGGCTGCGCCCGTGGCGGTCAGCTCAGCGCGATTGCGAGCACTCGGCGTGGTCTCTCCCGCCAGTGCGGCGTTAATGCGCTCGAGCGCGGACGAGAAAACCTCAAGCTCACTGTCGGTCAAGTTGTCGAAGAAAATGCGGCGCAGCTCCTCGATATAACCCGGGTGGCCCGCCTGGACAGCACGCTGGCCGGCCGGGGTGAGCGCCGCGAAGGTGGCACGGCCGTCATTCGGGTCCGGGATACGAGCGACGAAACCCTTCTTCTCCAGGCGCGTGATCACACGCGACAGGTGGGACAGAGACATCGCCGTTGCCTCAGACAGGTCCGTCATGCGGCGGGACGCATTCGGGCTTTCGCTAATCTTCAGCATCGCCTGGAATTCGAAGTAGGTGACGTCCGCGTCGCGCTTCAACGTGGCGTCCAGAGTGATCGGCAGCTGCATATGGCACGCCCACATGCGCGCCCAGGTATCCGCCTCGCGGGCAGTGAGAGTCTCCATGTTTTCCATGGAACTTAGATTAACTTAAGGTTTAAGAATTTCCTAACGCAACACGGAGAAGTACCCCAAGCACCCCCGCTGACCCGTACTGACTCGATTCAGATCACACCCGTGGCATTAAGGAATCACTTAGGTTGCCCGGAAAGTGATAGCGGTAGTTTTATTTCTCCTGGAAGCGAGACGCACAGAAAAGGGGGGCGCTGGCGACTTCTCCACGCACCAGCGCCCCCTTGGCTCGTTACTGTTACGAGCCTGGCGGGCCGTAGAACGGCCCCGGCTGAGAGCCGGACCCCGGCGGGTTGAAGGACGACTGCGACTGCGACCCAAACTGGACACCGGTGGAATGCGTCCCGGGCTGCGGTGCGGACTGCTGTGGCGAGCCCGGTTGAGGCTGGGACTGCGGCTGCGGCTGTGCCGTCTGAGCAGCCTTGGCCTTGGCTGCCTTCTTTGCCTCGCGCTTGGCGCGCAGGTGTGGCGGATCATCGGAGGTGATAATCATGCCCGAGGCGATTCCGCCGATGGCACCGAAGAGGTGGGCCTGCCAGCTGATGCCTTCATCGATGGGCAGTACGCCCCACACCAGACCCGAATACATCAGACCCAGCACCACACCAATGGCGATCTGGCCGCCGGAACGGTTGAAGATGCCGCGGACCAACAGGTATGCCAGCCACCCGTAGACCAGCATCGATGCACCGACGTGATTCGTGCCGGGGCCGCCGAAGAGCCATGTGCCCAATCCGCCGATCATCACTACGAAAGCGGTGACCTCCCAGAACACGCGGTGCCCCGAGCAGCCGATCAGGAACGCGAAGATCGCACCCGGCAGTGTATTGGAGATCAGGTGCTCGAAATTCACGTGCAGGATCGGCGACGAGAAGATGTACGGCAGGCTTGCCGGTTCGAGCGGGTGAATACCGAAGTAGACGAGGTTGCCGCCGAAGATGACCAGGCTGATCAAGTGGACGAGCCAGATGACTCCGACGTACCCTACCGCGTACAACAAGCCGCGCTTCAACTGCGCGCGACGCGTGTGTTGCGACGGGCGCGGCTGGGTGGCCGTGCTGAAGCCACCGGGCTGCCCCGGTTGGCCGAACGACCCGAACTGGCTGGACTGGCCGGGCATACCGGATTGACCAGCCTGCGCGTAGGGATTGTGCGACGGTTGCTGGTTCGAGGAGTTCTGCGATGAGGAATACGGGTTGTAGCTCATGGTTCCGTTCAGCTTAATTGGCTCCAGCGGCAATGTCGCTCCACGCCGCGATATCGTGCCCGGGTGAAGCGGCGGCGACGGCATCGACGATGGCGCCCTCCACGCAGCGTGCAGAGGCGTCGCACAAAGCGTAATACAGGTCGGGGTCGCGATCAGCGGGACTCATGGCGGAGTATTTCTCGGCCACGGCTGTCGACACCGCGAAAAGCGTGTCGCCGTCTAGGGGCGAATGCGACGGCCGCACTGCCCGGGCAATACCGTCGTGCCCGGTCATGGCCAAGCGTTCTAACTGTGCCTGCGGGAGCGGACAGTCAGTGGCGATGAGGCCGATCGTGGTGTTCAGCTTCGGCTTCGGACGCTCCAGGACAGTGAACCGCTCCAGATCCACCGGCGGGCGGGACGGGTCGCCATAGAAACACCCGTTCACCGGATCAATGACGCTGCCGAGCGGATTCGCCACCACGAGCGCCGCGACTGTGTATTCAGTCCCGTCTTCACCAGCAACTGCCATCTGCGCAGTGCCCACTCCCCCACGCAACACGCCGGCTGTCGCGCCGCACCCGGCGCCGACACTGCCGGATTGGGCTGCCTGCTCACCGTCGAGCGCCGCACGCACAGCCGCAGCACCGTCTTCCGGGCCGGGCCGGTGATGAGGATCGCCGACCACCAGGTCGAAGATCACGGCGGCGGGAACGATCGGCACGCGCGGGCCAGGCTGGTCGTCCCCGAAGACGGCGAAGCCGAGGCCGCGCGATTCCAGTTCACGCATCGCGCCGTCGGCCGCCGCGAGACCGAATGCGGAACCGCCGGAAAGCACCACGGCGTGAATGCGCTGAACGGTGTTGTGCGGATCGAGCAGGTCCGTCTCCCGCGTGCCGGGACCGCCGCCGCGCACGTCCACGGCACCCACCATTCCAGCACCATCAGCGGAGACGAGGGCTGTCACGCCAGTGTCGTCCAGGGAGACATGCCCGACACGGAGACCGGGGATGTCGAACACTCCGTGAGCCAGTGGCGCTGGTTTCTCCGCCACGTTATTCCCCCATCAGGGCTTGCAGCAGAGAGTCTTGGCAAAACGCCAGCCATTCGACGAGGTTGTCGCGGTCCTGTTCCGCAGCCTCGTTCTTCGCTTCAGCAGATGCAACGAAGAGGCGCATGTCGTTGAGCGCGGCGATAACGCGGTGGGCATCTTCTTCCTCAATGGTGACAGCGACGCCGCCAGTGGGGCCCAAGGCTTCGTTGATCACCTGGAGGTTGGTCAGCTTCGCCTTGATGATGTCGTTTTCGTGCAGGCTGCGCAGCAAAGAATTATCGCCGTCGAATTCCTCGTCGCCTTCCCGCTCGAAATCGGGCAGCAGGCGCGCCAGGGAGGGATCCTCCGGTGCCTCACTGTGGCCGGCCGGCATGTCCATCATCGCGGCCAGCTCGTCCTTCGGTGCGGACTGCGCGCGCTGGATCAGGGTCTCGGAGACCGTGGCAGTTAGGTCGCCAATGACTTCGCGCTCCATCGGGTCGAACACGGTGCTGTAACGCGGGCCGCGCATGAGCCCTTTCTTCCGCCGCCACGGCTGCATTTATTCGCCTCTTCCTCGAACCAAATCGTTGTCTCTTGCCAGGTGCCGTTCCTAAGCCGGGAGCTAGCCGGCCTGCTGCATCGTGGCCCACAGGCCTGCGGTGTGCAGCTTCTTCACGTCGCCTTCGACTTTGTCTTTTTCGCCGGAGGAGACGACGGCCTTGCCTTCGGTGTGCACCTGCATCATCAGCTCTTGGGCGCGCTTGCGGCCATAACCGAGCACAGTCTGGAAGACGTAGGTGACGTAGCTCTGCAGGTTCACCGGGTCATCCCACACAATGCACATCCACGGCAGGTTCTCGGCGACATCGACATCGACGTCGATATCCTCGTCGAGCTCAGGCGTTGCCATTGGGGAGCCCATCCGAATCTCGCGTGTGACACCAGTCATAAGCCCAAGGGTACTAGACTTCCGCAGCCCGCTGCACCGACTAGTGTTGTCCCCATGACTACGCCCGAGTCGGATATCACGTCCACCGACCACCAGACCTCGACCGCCTTTTTGACGGATATGTACGAGCTGACCATGCTCGACGCCTCGATGAAGGACGGCACCTATTCACGGGACTGTGTCTTCGAGGTCTTCGGCCGCAAACTGCCGAATGAGCGGCGCTATGGCGTCGTCGCCGGCACAGGCCGCTTGATCGAGGCCGTGCGCAAATTCCGCTTCACAGAGGAGCAGATCGCCACGGCGGATTTCTTGAGCGAGGAGACGAAGGACTTCCTGCGCAATTACCGCTTCAGCGGACAGATCGACGGCTACCGGGAAGGCGAACTCTATTTCCCGTACTCCCCCATCCTGACGGTGCGTGGCACCTTCGCGGAGTGCTGCATTCTCGAGACGGTGATCTTGTCCATCCTCAACTCCGACTCGGCGATCGCCACGGCGGCCTCCCGCATGGTCACCGCAGCAGATGGACGTCCCATCATGGAGATGGGTTCGCGCCGCACGAACGAGCAGTCGGCGGTGACGTCCGCTCGCGCCGCCTACATCGCGGGATTCGACTCCACGTCCAATATGGAAGCCAGCCTGCGCTACGGCATCCCTGCCGCGGGCACTGCGGCGCACGCATGGACGCTGCTCCACACTGACCCGGACGGCACGCCGAATGAAAAGGCCGCGTTCAAAGCGCAGATCGATTCGCTCGGCGTGGGCACGACGCTGCTCGTGGACACCTACGACATCACCCAGGGCGTGGCCAACGCGATCGAGGTCGCCGGTCCAGAGCTCGGCGGCGTGCGCCTCGATTCGGGTGATCTGGGCATCATGTCCCGGCGCGTACGCGCACAGCTCGACGGCCTGGGTGCGTACAACACCAAGATCATCGTCTCGAGCGACCTCGATGAATTCGCCATCGCGGGTCTGCGCGGCGACCCGGTCGACGGCTTCGGCGTGGGCACTTCCGTGGTCACGGGCTCGGGCACCCCGACCGCGGGCTTGGTGTACAAGCTCGTCGAGGTCGACGGCGTTCCTGTGGCCAAGCGTTCTTCCGGCAAGCAGATGAAGGGCGGCGCGAAGAGCGCCGTGCGCACGTACCGCAGCACGGGCGTCGCTGTGGACGAGATCATCTACCCGCAGTCGAATCCGCCGGAGAACCCGACGGCCCTCGACTACCGGGAGCTTGTCATCCCGCTCATGCGCGACGGCGAGATCGTCGACGGCCAGGAAGATTTGGAAGCTTCCCGCGAGCACCTGGCCAAGCAGCGCGAGACTCTGCCGTGGGAGGGCTTGTCCCTGTCCCGCGATGAACCGGCGGTGCGCACCCGACTCATCGGTTTCCCTGAAGAGTGACGGGCGCAGAGGCAAACAGCGGGAAGGAACAGGACGCGGACCAGCCGCTGTCGCTGTCCACCGAGGAGCTTCTCGACGCCGCCGTTGACGCCCTCGGCGGTTCCCGCCGGCCCGGCCAGATGGCGATGGCGCAGGCGGTGTCGACCGCGCTTGATTCGGAGCAGCACCTCGCTGTGCAGGCGGGCACAGGCACCGGTAAATCGCTTGCCTACCTCGTTCCGGCGATCCGCCACGCCCAGGCGACGGATTCGACGGTGATCGTCTCCACCGCGACTCTCGCACTGCAGCGCCAGCTCGTGGAGCGCGACCTCCCCCGCCTCGTCGAGGCGCTCGAACCGAAACTGCCGCGCACGCCGACCTTCGCCATCCAAAAGGGCCGCTCCAATTATCTGTGCCTGAATAAGCTCACGGTCGAGCAAGAAGCGCCGGAAGCACTCATGGATACCGACGAAGTCTCCTGGCTCGGCGGGCACATCAAACGCGTCCACGAATGGGCCGACGAAACGGAAACGGGCGACCGCGACGAGCTCGAGCCGGGCGTGCCGGACATAGCGTGGCGCCAGGTGTCCGTCACCGCGAACGAGTGTCTGGGAGCCACGCGGTGCCCGCACGGCGAGGAGTGTTTCGCCGAGGCGGCACGTCGTCGCACGCAGGACGTCGATATCGTGGTCACCAACCACGCGCTGCTCGCCATCGACGCGATGTCGGACGTGAATATCCTCCCCGAGCACGACGTGGTCATCATCGACGAGGCGCACGAGCTCGATGGCCGCGTCACCTCCGTGGCCACCAACGAACTCTCCGCACGCGCACTCACGCTCGCCGCACGCCGCGCCGGGAAGCTCAAGGCCACGGCCGAGCAGAAGAAGCTAGAAGAGCTTATCGACGACTTCTCCGCCGTCCTCGACCTTGAGACCCCCGGCCGCTGGGAGACGATTTCCGATCCTGCCCGCGCCTCCTTCGCCGCCGTGCGCGATGCCCTGTGGCGCACCCGCGAAGCGATTGCCCGTGCGCCCGAAGGCGAATCGACGAATGACCCTGAGACCTTCGCCGAGCGGGAAAACCTGAAGAACCACCTGCAGGAGCAGCACGATTCGCTCGTGCGCATTCTCGAGGTCTTCGACGAAGAAGACCCGGCGGAGCATTTCGACGTGGTGTGGCTGACCCGCTCGGAGCGCTACGGCGATTCTGTGGCCGTCGCTCCCCTGTCGGTCGCAGGTTTGCTGCGCGAGCGACTCTTCACCGAGCAGACCGTCGTGCTCGCCTCCGCGACACTGGCGGTGGGCGGCAATTTCCGCGCTATGGCAGCCAATTGGGGCTTGCCCGACGGCAGTTGGGACAGCCTCGATGCCGGAACGCCTTTCGATCCGCGCACCAGCGGCATTCTCTACACCGCGAAACACTTGCCGCCGCCGGGCCGCGACGGCCTGCATAAAGAGACGTTGGACGAAATGGCTGAGCTCATCACCGCTGCCGGCGGGCGTACCTTGGGGCTGTTCTCGTCGAAACGCGCTGCGGTCGAAGCCGCCGATGCGCTCCGTGCCCGCCTGCCTTTCGATATTTACGTCCAGGGCGACGACTCCATCGGTGCATTGGTCAAGGAGTTCACCAACAGCGAGAACTCGTGTCTGTTCGGCACGCTGACCTTGTGGCAGGGCGTGGATGTGCCGGGCAGCTCGCTGTCCCAGGTGATCATCGACCGCATTCCCTTCCCCCGCCCCGACGACCCGCTGCTACAGGCACGCAGCAATGCCGCCGATGCCGCCGGGCGCTCGGGTTTCATGGAGGTCTCCGCCACGCACGCTGCCCTTCTCCTCGCGCAAGGCACCGGGCGTTTGCTGCGCAGCACCACTGACCGTGGAGTCGTGTCTGTTCTGGACAGCCGCTTGGTGACGAAGCGCTACGGCCAGTTCCTCCGCGCGTCCCTGCCTGATTTCTGGCAGACCACCGACCCCGAAGTCGTCCGCGGCGCATTGAGGCGGCTGACCGCCCCGCAAAAGGGCGCGAAGTAGAAGGCCCTAGGCGTATTTCCCCGGCAGTGCCACGACGGTGACCGAGCCGGGTGCGACCTCAGTGAAGCCGCTGTCCTGCACCGCAACAGCTGCCGGATCAGAAGCGAGCTGCGCGAACTTCTCGTGAGAGACCTCACGCACCTGCAGCGGGAAACCGTCCGTGGCCCACGCAGTTACGCTCTCCGAGGTCATTGCCGCAGCGAGCAGCATCGAGCCATGCCCGGCCTGCGCCGCCGCTTTGCCCGCGGACATCTCCAAGGAAGCATCGATGGCGATGAGAGGAAGTGAGGCATCGAGTACTTCCGGTTCATCGAAAGGTAGGTCCGTGCCGCGGATCTGCAGCTTGGAGATCAGGTGCGGCACTTCGGCCACGGCCGAGGGGATGAATGCGCGCGCGGACGCCGTGCCGACGGTCGCTGTGCAGCCGGGCAACGCCTGCACGTTCTCCCACCCGGCACCACGTGCCCGGCGGGCGATCTTCCGGATGCGGTGGCCGTACCACTGCCCCAGCGCGTCGTGCCACGCACCGTCTTTTCCCGCGCGCGGGTCAAGACACACAGCCACGACCGCCTGCGCAGCTGCGGCGAGCAGGTCTGTCCGCCGCGGGGGCTCCGCTTTCGGCACGTGCAGCGCGATCTGCATCGCCTGCACCGTCTGCGGGTCATCAGGGTCCTCCCCGCCGCGCCCCGGGGAGGAAAGGGAGTGGGAGAGGAACGAGTGGGCGTCGATAAGCTCGCTGCCCATCAATCGAGCGCGACCTTGCCGTCGATCCCCTGCTCTTCATTGAGCACGTCGATCTCGTGGCGCGGAACGCCCATGATGTAAAGCACCGAATCGAGGAACGGGTGCGTCACCGCGGTGTCCGCGACCTCGCGCAGCGCCGGCTTCGCATTGAACGCGACGCCCAAGCCCGCCTCCGTGATCATGTCGATGTCGTTCGCACCATCGCCCACAGCGACCGTCTGCGACATGCGCAAGCCCGAGTCCGCGGCGAATTCCGCGAGGAAATCAGCCTTCGCACGCCTATCGACGACCGCCCCGATCACCTCGCCAGTCAACTTCCCGTCCACGATCTCGAGCGTGTTGGCGCGCACGTAGTCGAGCTGGAGCTCTTCCGCCATCGGCTCGAGCACCTGAATGAATCCGCCGGAGACCACGGCTGTGCGGTACCCCATCTGCTTCAGCGTGCGGATCGTCGTGCGCGCACCCGGCGTGAGCTCGATATCGCGGGCGACCTCGTCGATCACTTTCGCATCCAGCCCCGCCAGCGCCTTGACGCGCTCACGGAGCGACTCCTCGAAATCGAGCTCGCCGCGCATCGCGCGCTCCGTCACCGCAGCGACCTCTTCCTCCCGCCCCGCGTGCGCGGCGAGCATCTCGATGACCTCGCCGGTGATCAACGTCGAATCGCAGTCGAAGCACACCAGGCGCTTTGAGCGGCGGGCCAGACCTGCGCGCTCGATCGCGATGTCCACGCCCAGCCCCGACGACAACTCCGCCAAGGCCTTGCGCACCGTGTGGCTGACCTCGTCGCCCTGGCCCGGAATGGTGATGGAAAGCTCCAGCCCAGTCACCGGATAGTCGGAGATCCCGCGAATGCGGTCGATATTCGCCCCGAAATCCGCCAGTGTGCGGCCAATCTCCGACACAGCCTCCGCCGTCACCGGATCGCCCAGCACCACTACCGCATGGGTAGAACGCTTCCGCTGCGGAGCCAAAGACTCCTCATCCGTCTCAATCAGCACCGAGTGGTCGGACAATTCTAAGGCCGCCTCGAGGTCGCGGCGCAGCACTTCCACCGACGACGGCTTCACACCGGCGAAGGCGGCCAGCGCGAGCCGGCCGCGGAAATTCGCCTGCTCTGCATCGAGCAGTTGAACCCCGTGCTGAGACAAGATGGCGAAGAATGCCGCCGTCACTCCCGGGCGGTCCGCACCCGTTAAGGTGATCACGGCGTAATGGAGACCAGGCTGCAAGGCGACGGCGTAACTCATGGATACAAAATTACAGCACGAAGCCCCGCACCACGTGGTCTGTGGTGCGGGGCTTTCAATCAGGAGCGGCTTTTCGCAGCCGCTGAACCGTTAAACGCTAGTCGGTCACCTTGGTGGAACCCGACGCCGGGCGGACGGTGGTTGCCGTCTCGGTGCGCACGGTCTTAGCGGAGCGGGTCGCACGACCATCGGTCTCGCCCGGGGTCGTCGCCTCGGAACGCGGATCGTGGTGGCCGGTGTGAGCCTCACGGCGCATGGTCTCAACCATGTGCGGGTAGTGCAGCTCGAAGGCCGGACGCTCAGAGCGGATACGCGGCAGGGACTCGAAGTTGTGTCCCGGAGGCGGGCAAGAGGTCGCCCACTCGAGGGAGTTGCCGTAGCCCCACGGATCGTCGACAGTGACGACCTCGCCGTAGCGCCAGGACTTGTAGACGTTCCAGATGAACGGCAGGAACGCGATACCCAGAATCAGGGTGCCGACGGTGGAAATCTGGTTGAACAGCGTGAAGCCGTCCGAATCCAGGTAGTCGGCGTAGCGACGCGGCATACCCATGTTGCCCAGCCAGTGCTGGATCAGGAACGTCATGTTGAAGCCGATGAAGGTCAGCCAGAAGTGCCACTTGCCCAGAGTCTCGTCGAGCATGCGGCCGGTCATCTTCGGGAACCAGAAGTACACGCCAGCGCAGGATGCGAACATCACGGTGCCGAACAGCGTGTAGTGGAAGTGCGCGACCACGAAGTAGGAGTCGTGCAGCTGGAAGTCCAGCGGCGGGGAGGCCAGCATGATGCCGGTCAGGCCGCCGAACAGGAAGGTGGCGAGGAAGCCGAGTGCCCAGACCATCGGGGTCTCGAACGTCAGGTGACCGTTCCACATGGTGCCGACCCAGTTGAAGAACTTCACGCCGGTCGGCACAGCGATCAGGAAGGTCATGAACGAGAAGAACGGCAGCAGGATCGCACCGGTGATGTACATGTGGTGCGCCCACACAGCCATGGACAGGCCACCGATCGCCAGCGTTGCGAAGACGAGGCCGATGTAGCCGAAAACCGGCTTACGGGAGAAGACCGGGACGACCTCGGAGATGATGCCGAAGAACGGCAGCGCGAGGACGTAGACCTCTGGGTGGCCGAAGAACCAGAACAGGTGCTGCCACAGGATGGCGCCACCGTTAGCCGGGTCGAAGATGTGGCCGCCGAGTTTACGGTCGTACAGCACACCGAGAGCCGCAGCGGTCAGCAGCGGGAAGATCATCAGCGCCAGAATCGAGGCAACGAAGACGGTCCACGTGAACACCGGCAGACGGAACATTGTCAGGCCCGGCGCACGCAGCGTCAGGACAGTAGCCACCATGTTGATGGCGGATGCCAGGGTACCGATACCGGTGGCACCCACACCCAGGATCCACAGGTCAGCGCCCACACCCGGGGTGTGGATCGCGTCAGCCAGCGGCAGGTACATGGTCCAGCCGAAGTCAGCCGCACCACCCGGGGTGAGGAAGCCGGACAGCATTGCGAGAACACCGGCCTGGGTGATCCAGAAACCGAAAGAGTTCAGACGCGGGAAGGCCACATCCGGTGCGCCGATCTGGAGCGGCAGCACGAAGTTAGCGAAACCCCAGACGATCGGGGTACCAAACGCCAGCAGCATCACCGTGCCGTGCAGGGTGAACAGCTGGTTGAACTGTTCGTTGGACAGGAATTGCAGACCCGGGGAGAAGAGCTCCGCGCGGATGAGCAGTGCCATCAAGCCACCGACAAAGAACCACACGAAGGACATGATGATGTAGAACACGCCCAGCTGTTTGTGGTCTGTGGTGGTCAGCAGGTCATAAAGGCGAGTACCTTTACGCGCCTTTCCGGTCGGCTCCGGCCGGACCGGGGCGACAACATCGGTACCAGCCGTGTTGTCGAGCCGTGGTGCCACAGCAGTCATTCTTTCCTCCTGATTGAGACTCAGCTGTGCCTCGCCTCCGGCGATCCGATGACCCCCGGTGGCACCCCAAGCAGGCGCATGGGTAGGCGCAACTAGTACCGCTTCATCTTAACGGTCGCCCCAGCCAAAATCCAGACATCACAGGCCACACCCATAATGACCATGACTCCTGCTTGGTTCGGCCTTTTCTGATTGACCCCGGATTGGGGAGAGCGGGCCGCGCGACCACGCGACCCGCTCTTGTCAATGCGAATTGATGTATGAAATTTGAGGCTGGGCGATTAGAAGTCCCAGTCGTCGTCCTGGGTGTCCTCGGCCTTGCCGATGACATAGGACGAACCGGAGCCGGAGAAGAAGTCGTGGTTCTCATCGGCATTCGGGGACAGGGACGCCAGGATCGCCGGGGACACGCGGGTCTCGTCGACTGGGAAGAGCCCCTCGTATCCCAAGTTGTTCAGCGCCTTATTCGCGTTGTAGCGCAGGAAGCGCTTCACGTCCTCGGTCCAGCCCAGCGGATCGTAGATGTCCTCGGTGTACTGGCACTCGTTGTCGTAGAGGTCGTAGAGCAGATCGAAGGTGTATTCCTTCAACTCGTCCTTGCGCTGCTCGCTCTCCCCTGCCAGTGCGCGCTGGTACTTGTAGCCGATGTAGTAGCCGTGCACCGCTTCGTCGCGGATGATCAGACGAATAATGTCGGCGGTATTGGTCAGCTTGGAGTGCACCGACCAATTCAGCGGCAGGTAGAAGCCGGAGTAGAAGAGGAAGGACTCGAGCATCACAGAGGCGATCTTGCGCTTCTGCGGATCGTCGCCCTCGTAGTAGCTCAAGATGATCTTCGCCTTGCGCTGGAGGTTGTCGTTCTCCTCCGACCAGCGGAACGCGTCGTTGATCATCGGGGTCGACGCCAGGGTCATGAAGATATTGGAGTAGCTCTTCGCGTGGACGGACTCCATGAACGCGATGTTCGTGTACACGGCCTCCTCGTGCAGGGTCGTGGAATCCGGCAGCATTGCCACAGCTCCGACGGTGCCCTGGATGGTGTCCAGCAGCGTCAGGCCAGTGAACACACGCATCGTGGCCTGCTTCTCATCGTCGGTAAGCGTGTTCCAGCTCGGGATGTCATTGGACACCGGAATCTTCTCCGGCAACCAGAAATTGCCCGTCAGGCGGTCCCAGACTTCCAGGTCCTTGTCATCGGGAATGGAATTCCAGTTGATCGCCTTGATCGGCTTGTCGTGGGCGGCCAGGTACGAGTCGTATTCATGCGGGTCAGTCACGCAGATCATCCTATCTATTTGCAGGGAAAACGTCGGGGTGGGGTGAACGCTTCGTCGATAAGCTCCTGCTTACAGCATGCAGGACACGCAGCCCTCAATCTCGGTTCCTTCCAGGGCCATCTGGCGCAGGCGGATGTAGTACAGCGTCTTGATGCCCTTGCGCCACGCGTAGATCTGCGCGCGGTTGAGATCGCGGGTGGTCACCGTGTCCTTGAAGAACAAGGTCAGCGACAGACCCTGGTCGACGTACTTCGTGGCCAC
Source organism: Corynebacterium sp. 20-84 (assembly GCF_053479455.1). Taxonomy (NCBI): domain Bacteria; kingdom Bacillati; phylum Actinomycetota; class Actinomycetes; order Mycobacteriales; family Corynebacteriaceae; genus Corynebacterium; species Corynebacterium sp. 20-84. The sequence continues at coordinate 20,463 of NZ_JBRBCB010000002.1, read as the reverse complement.
AGCGTAGGTATCGATGATCTTCTCGTAGCCGATCTCGTAGGCATCCTTGAAGTAGTCGATATTCTCGTTGTCCATGTGCGGCGCCGGGTAGTAGACGCGGCCGATCTTGCCTTCCTTGCGGATCTCGATCTTGGACGCGATCGGGTGGATCGACGAGGTCGAGTTGTTGATGTAGGAGATCGAGCCGGTCGGCGGAACAGCCTGCAGGTAACGGTTGTAAATGCCGTCGCGCGCGACGACCTTCTTGAGCTGTTCCCACTGCTCCGCGCTCGGCGGCTGCGCCGTCGAATTAGCGAAGATCTCCTTGACCTTCTCCGTCTTCGGCTGGAAATCCTCCGGATTGTAGCGGTCGAAGAACTCGCCGGTGGCGTACTCGGAGCGCTCGAAGCCTTCGAAAGCCTCGCCCTTTTCCACTGCGATCTTGTGGGAGGCCTTGAGGCACTCGTACAGCACGGACGCGAAGTAGACGTTGGTGAAGTCCAAGCCCTCCTCGGAGCCGTACTCAATGTGCTCGCGGCCAAGGTAGCCGTGCAGGTTCATCTGGCCGAGACCGATAGCGTGCGATGCGTCGTTGCCCTCACGGACGGACGGGACGGAATCGATGGAGGTCTTATCCGCCACCGCGGTCAGGCCGCGGATCGCGGTCTCCACCGTCGTGGAGAAGTCATCAGAATCCATCGACATCGCGATATTCAGCGAGCCGAGGTTGCACGAAATATCGTTGCCCAGCTCGGCGTAGGTCAGGTCATCGTTGAGTACCGACGGGGTGTTGACCTGGAGAATCTCGGAGCACAGGTTGGACATGTTCACGCGGCCGATCTTGACCGGGTTCGCCTTATTCGCGGTGTCCTCGAACATGATGTACGGGTAGCCGGACTCGAACTGGATCTCCGCGATCGTCTGGAAGAACTGGCGGGCGTTGATCTTGGACTTGCGGATGCGCGGGTCCTCGACCATCTCCTCGTACTTCTCGGTGACCGATATGTCGGCGAACGGGACGCCGTAGACGCGCTCGACATCGTACGGGGAGAACAGGTACATATCGTCGTTGCGCTTAGCCAGCTCGAAGGTGATGTCCGGGATGACAACGCCGAGCGAGAGCGTCTTGATGCGGATTTTCTCGTCCGCATTCTCGCGCTTGGTGTCCAGGAAGCGCAGGATGTCCGGGTGGTGCGCGTTAAGGTACACCGCGCCAGCACCCTGGCGTGCGCCGAGCTGGTTGGCGTAGGAGAAGGCATCCTCCAGCAGCTTCATCACGGGAATGACGCCGGACGACTGGTTCTCAATGTGCTTGATCGGCGCACCCGACTCGCGGATATTGGACAGCAGCAGCGCCACACCGCCGCCGCGCTTGGACAGCTGCAGCGAGGAGTTGATCGCACGGCCGATGGACTCCATATTGTCCTCGATGCGCAGCAGGAAGCAGGAGACGAGCTCGCCGCGCTGCGCCTTGCCCGCGTTCAAAAACGTCGGGGTGGCCGGCTGGAAACGACCCGTCATGATCTCGTCGACCAGCGCGGAAGCTAGCTGCTCGTTTCCGTCAGCGAGGAACAGCGCGGTCATCGACACACGGTCTTCGAAACGCTCCAGGTAGCGGCGCCCGTCGAAGGTCTTCAGCGTGTACGAGGTGTAGTACTTGTACGCGCCCAAGAACGACTTGAAGCGGAACTTGTAGGAGTACGCGCGCTTGAAGGTAGACTTCACAAAGTCCCAGTCGTACTTCTCGATCGTCTCCGGCTCGTAGTACTTGTTCTCCACCAGATAATCCATCTTCTCTTCCAGATCATGGAAGTAGACGGTGTTCTGGTTGACGTGCTGCAGGAAGAACTGGTTCGCCGCCTCACGGTCTTTGTCGAACTGGATTTGGCCATTCTCGTCGTACAGGTTCAAAAGCGCGTTCAGCGCGTGGTAATCGAGCTGTTCGGTCTGGCTCACCGGCTCAGCAACGGTCTTCCCCACAGTGTCGGTCACGGTTCTTCGGGCCTTTCTCAAGCAGTGATCAAATATGTAATTTCAGGGCTAAATCTTCAGCTTTATTGCCGTACAGCCAGCAGCTATACAGCGTGGTAACGCTCGCGCAGCCGCGCTAGACGCAGCTCGCTTTCCGTCGTCTCCGCGCGACGCGCCTCAAGCACCTCACGGTCGCGCGCGGTCAGCGGTTCAAGACCGAGCTTATCGACGCCCGCCACCAAGTTCTCGCGAACCTTCTCCACGTCCTCTTCCGAGCCCATCAACTCGAAGCGGTACAGATACGGCACACCCATCTTCTCAGCGATGATATTTCCCGCTTTGCAGAAATCCGGGCCGAAATTGGAATTGCCCGCCGCGATGACACCGCGCAGCAATTTTCGGTTCGACCCGTCATTCAAAAACCGGATCACCTGCGGCGGCACCGGGCGGACATTCTCGTGAGTCAGCGACACCCCGCCGCCGTACGTCGGGCACACCAGCACATATGGCTCCTGAACCTTCAGGGGCGCGTCACCCCTCCGGAGCGGAATCCGTGCGCTCGGCAGACCGAGCTTGTCCACAAAGCGGTGGGTATTGCCCGTCGCGGAAGAAAAGTAAACGACCAACATGGCAGATTGCTGACCCTTTGACTTGAAAACAGCTGGTAGGAAGACGAAAAGAACGCGAAAACAGCTACAGCAAAACGTTCAGCCGCCAACAACGTGACGGCTTGAACTTCATGCGGGGCGACTACGCGACGCTCTCAGCGAGGGAACGGATGCGGTCCGGGCGGAAGCCCGACCAGTGCTCCCCGTCGACCTCAACGACCGGGGCCTGCAGGTAGCCCAGCGCCATGACATAGTCGCGCGCGGAGTCATCCATGGAGATATCCACGGTGTTGTACTGCAGACCAGCGCGGTCCAGGGCCTTCTTCGTAGCGTTGCACTGGACGCAAGCTGGCTTGGTGTAGAGGGTGATCGACATAGTTCTCAGGGCTCTTTTCTTCTCAGAGGATGTTCGGGGGCTAGTGAGACTTACCTGGCGGCCCCAGGGGTGCCGCTAGCGCTCGAATCAACTTAAGAGTGGTGCGGCATCGAGCGATGCGCCGCGCCCGCACCCCGTCGGGGGCGAACACCAAGAAACACTATACGTTGTGCCATATTCTGGCAACTAATACTACATATAGTAGTTACACGCGTGGTATTCGCAGGATAGACAAGGGAAATAACCTACATGTAGTTTCACCACAGGCGTTAACACACGAAAAACGGCTTACACGGGTGGAATTCTCTTCGAATTATTTTCATCCGCGCCCAAAATCACACCGAAACCGCGCCGACACACCACACTCTTCCACCACCCACCGACGCGAAGAGCCCCTCCCCGACCAGATCCATCAAAGACGGACCGGCAGGAAAGGGCTCTACCCTACGTCGCCCTGCGGCTACCTCCGACGCAACAGCGCAATGATGCCCGCCAATGCTGCAAGCAACACCACGATGCCGATACCCAGACCCAGCATCAGAATTCCCTTGGCACCAAGCCCGCCGTCATCCGACTCGTCCTGCGCCTGAGTGTCCGTGTCATCAGACTCCTCCTCGCCGCCGTCCTTCTTCTCGCCAGTATCCGGCGGAGTATCACTCGGCTCCGGACCGTTCTCATCGGTCGGACGCCACTTAGGACCATCAGTCTTCTCCCCAACCGCATCAAACGCAATCTCAAACGGCTGCTCAACGCCCATGACATCGTCTTCGTCGCCTTGTGGCATTCCGAGTCCCACGTAGTAGTAGCCTGCGTTCGCCTGCTCTGCACCCGTACTACCGGTTTCCCTGTTACGGAAGCTAATCACGTTTCCGGTCAATGTGTCTTCAGGGCGGGTCGAGTCAAACTTGATGCTTTGGCGAAACGGCGAATACAGCTCCGGAGACAGCCCCCGAGATTTCCCGTCCTGACCATCTATTGTCCGGTAACTGAATACCGGGCGCTGCCCGTATTCGACTGGGATCTTGTAGAAGCGGTACTCACCCGGAACAATCGCGTCCTTGTAAGCACCCGGCTTCACTTCCACCGCCTCAGAGAAACTCGAGCCTCCCTTGATGTCTTGGGGCCCGTCGAAGCTGAGCTCTGGACCTTTATCATCGACTTCCTGCGCATCTGGGTACTGAGAAACTTCTTCCTCGTCGGGAATCGGTTCGAAGTTGATCTCAACCTCAACGTCCACTTCTTCCTCACCGCGGCCAGATGCAGCGCTGGGGTTCTCATACGCGATTTGGTCAGGAATCGTCCAACGCTGGCTGCAGCCTCTGTGTTCGTCGACAGGAACGAACCGCCTGATCAGGGGTGACGGCATCCAGGCAGCGCTACCGCTCGTCTTTCCGTCAACGGATGTATTAACGCCGCCATAGGAGCCGTCGCACATTTCCACTTCGTTTTTGGGCTCAACTCGCTGGACAATGAATCCCGCATCGGAAGCTCGCCCCGACTTCGATCGCTTTGGAAGGACAGTCGTGGAAATGACCGCATTGTGTCCCTCGGGAATGGCGACCTTGTAGTAGCCGGTCTCGACTTTGTCGCCCGCGTTCTTTTTGAGCTTGGCATTCACTTTCGTGTGGTAACGGCCTTCGCCCAGCCACTTGGCGTCTTCCGGGGTATCCGAATACTCGAACTCCGTACCGGCCGTCTGGTAGGTCTCCGCATCACGCTGAGCCAAGAACTTCAACGACTCCGCCAATGAACCAGCATCATCAGCTTCCATGAACTCACCGCCACCGGCCTCAGCAACACACTCCAGCTCCTTGCGGGCTTCCTCATCAGTCTTAAACCCGACGGTGTGAATCGTCAGATCAAAACCATCACCCGCAAGCTCCTTGGCCACCTCACACACCGGCGGCGGCGCACACGTATCAATACCATCAGACACCAGGATGATCGTGCGCTCACCCGAATCACCAAGCTCCTTAGCGGCAGCCTTCAACGCATTACCCACCGGGGTATACCCCTTCGGCGACATCTCATCGATCTTCGAATTCAACTCATCCTTATCAAGCTTGCCCACCGGAACCAGAGTCTCAATATCCCGGCACCCCGCATCACGATTATCCGGCGCATTCGACTCACGCATACCGTAAGCAAGCAGACCAAGGTTGGCCTGCTCCGGCAGAGAATTCACCAAATCATGCGACGCCTTCTTCGCCGCATCCATACGCGTACCACCATCGACATCTTCCTCAGCCATCGACCACGAGGCATCCAACACCAACGCAGCCTTACTATCGACCGTCGCCTCATTCGAACCAGCAGACCCAGCCGACTCCGACGATGACGACGACTCAGTACTCGACTCCGCAGCCGACGATGACTCCGCCGAACTGGACTCACTGCCCCGCTGCGCCACCGCATCACCAGGTGCAACAAGCCCCCACACACCAAGCAACGCGGCAACAAACAACACCGAAACAAAACTCAACGAAAACTTGCGCGACGTATTCATGATCCTCAAAAACTCGGAAACAAGAGGGCAGGTGTCCAAGAAAATAACTTTCCCGAATGAACCTACGGTAAATCCTAAACACAGCCTGTGCCACGCATCACAGGAATTATTGAGGAGTTGAATGACTGACACATAGAGAACGCCCCCGTCGCGAGCATGATGCTCATTGCGACGGGGGCGTTGAAAGCCTTAGCGTTTAGCCCTGACGAGCCTTGAAACGCGGATCCTTCTTGTTGATCACGTAGACCTTACCGCGGCGGCGGACAACCTGAGCGCCCGGCTTGTTCTTCAGCGACCGAAGGGACTTACGGACCTTCATCGGGCGCTCCTTTCTACTCGTTAATGTTCCGAGTGGCCACCGCGACTCCACCTCAATACGAGCAGGTGGCGGCGGACAATCGTTTCTTTCCTCGGCGCACCGTGAAGCGGCGCTGCCGTGCAACGGGAGTCAATGCTACCTGACCGGCCCCGCAGCACCAAAACGGCCGAAACTCACGGTCATCTTTCCGCGCTACGATAGCGGACATGTCTCACGAGTCCGACTCCGCCTCCAACAGCTTGCCCGAGAACCCGTCCCACGACGCGATCGGTGCGACGCAACAAGAGATCATCGCTGCGCTCGGCGTGAAGCCGTTCATCGCGCCCGCCGGCGAGATCGCCCGGCGCGTCGACTTCCTCGTCGACTACTTGGAGAAGACCAGGACGAAGGGGTTCGTCCTCGGCATTTCGGGCGGCCAGGACTCGACGTTGGCGGGCAAGCTCGCGCAGCTCGCGGTGGAGAAGACCCGTGAGCAGGGGCGCGAGGCCACGTTCGTCGCGGTCCGTCTCCCCCACGGCGTCCAAGCGGACGAAGACGACGCGCAGCTCGCGCTCGATTTCATCCAGCCGGACCAGCGCGTCACCGTCAACATCGAGCCCGCAACGACGGCGCTCGCCGGAGAGATCGCGAGCAGCCTTAGCCAAGAGAAGCTCGGCGACTTCAACAAGGGCAACGTCAAAGCACGCATGCGCATGATCGCCCAGTACGCGATCGCGGGCGAACTCGGTTTGCTAGTCATCGGCACCGACCACGCGGCGGAGAACGTCACGGGCTTCTTCACCAAATTCGGTGATGGCGCAGCCGACCTCGTCCCGCTCGCCGGCCTGAACAAACGCCAGGGCGCGCAGCTTCTCGCCCACCTCGAGGCCGATAAGCGCCTCTACGAGAAGGTGCCCACCGCCGACCTCGAAGAGGACCGCCCGGCGCTTCCCGACGAGGAGGCGCTCGGCATCACCTACGCCGAGATCGACGACTACTTGGAGGGCACGCTTATCGACGCCTCCTCTGCCGCCCGCCTCGAGCACCTCTGGGCAGTCGGCCAGCACAAGCGCCACCTACCGCCCGGCCCGGCCGAGACCTGGTGGCTCTAGCGCGGAACTGGCAGTGGATACGAATTAGGGTTGCCGACCCATTAGCTCGTCCATCCAGGACTCGTCCTGCTCTTCCGCACGGAATTCTTCGGGCGTGATCCCGGTTCTCTCGATCGGCTCCCAATCGGCCGAGAAGGGCTTTCCGCACCCTGACACAACACCTTGCTCTATCAGCCGGTCTAATGCCCGCGTCCCCCGAGTCTGATCGTCTCCCATTCCGCCCACCCCTTGTTGGCTTCGATTCCGCAGTTTCTGTTTTCGACGTTAGCCACAGGAAATTTTCCCGTCAACGACGTTAGCCGACGACGCGCAGCGTCTCCTCCGCTGCACGAACCAGTGCAGATCCATAGCTGGGGCCGTGGGTGTAGGCATGGACGGCGAGCGGGTGGAGCTGGTGGATCGGGATGCGCCGCTCCCAGTCGCCGCCGGAAGCATCGCCGAGGGAGGAACCGGCGGCGAGGTAGCCGTCGATAAGCGAGCGGAGGTGCGGTGCACCGAAGAGCGCGAGCATCGCGATGTCCGTCAGCGGGTGACCGCCGTGGGCGGCCGGGTCGATGAACCGTGGGCCGGACGTCGAAAACAACAGGTTGCCTGTCCAGAGGTCGCCGTGAATGCGTGCGAGCGGGGCGTCCTCGTCCTCCGCGAGTAGCGCATCGCACGCACGCTGGACTGTGTCTAAGCCTGCCTCGTCCAGGTTGCCCCGCCTGTGGGCTTTCTCCGCGAACGGCAGGACGCGTTGCTGGGTATAGAACTCCGCCCAGCGTTTCGTCGGCGTGCATTCCTGTTGCGCGCGGCCGATGAAATTGGGGCCGTCCCAGCCATCGGCGGGCGCGCCGAACGCGTCCGCCCCCATCGCGTGAATGGCTGCGAGCTCGCGGCCGGCCTCCTTGGCGGCGTCGGCACTCGGGCGGGCGCTATCGACGCGCTCGATGGTCACCGTGTTGGCATCTTCGTCGAGGTCTACAACCTCCACTACCGCATCAGATCCCTCCCGCAACCAGCGCAGGTACGCCGCTTCCGCTGCTGCCGCGCCCGGCGCGCTGCCCTGCTTGATGAAGACGTCTGCCTTAGACATCGACACCTTCCAATTCGAGGAGGAAACGCTTCGTCTCGGAGCCGTCGCGGTAGCCGCCTAAGCCCCCGTCCGCGCGCAGGACGCGGTGGCACGGGACCAGCAGCGGCAGCGGGTTATTCGCACACGCCCCGCCGACCGCGCGCACGGCCTTCGGATTGCCGACCTTGCCGGCGAGCTCCCGGTACGTCGTGGTCTCCCCGTACGGCACGCGGGCGAGTTCGCGCAGGACACGTCCGCGAAAGTCGGTCGCGAAACGGTAATCCAACGGCACCGTGAACTCGCGGCGGCGTCCCGCGAAATACTCCTTCAACTGGTGTGCGGCGAGCGGGACCACAGCGTGCGCCCCGATTCGGTCGCGTTCGGCCTCGATCCCGTCGGACTCGAACAGCACCTTCGCAACCCCCGCCTGCGACACCACCAACCCGATCTGGCCGATCGGGGACTCGATCTGGTGGAACTGCAGCTCGTCCATGGCCCCCACGGTACTTAGCTTCCCGCTTACGCGCTGCTCATGCACGCTTCCTAATATGCACTCTTCCCAGCCATGTGTCGTATATCACTGTTACGGTGGCGGGTATGAGCACCCCCAAACGATTCTCCGCATTGACCGTCACCGCCATCACGGTCTTGTCAGTATCGGCTTGCAGCATCGAACTCAGTGCGGGCTCTACATCCGAGGAGGAGACCGCCACAGAAGCGCCGACCGACATCGAAACGACCTCCGAGACCAGCTCCACCGAGGAGACGACCTCGTCGAGCTCGTCGTCTTCGTCCTCGTCTTCTTCGTCTTCGTCCACCACTTCGTCCAGTAGCGGGGACGACGAGACTGAGGACTTCAACGAATACGACGGTGTCAGCACCCTCGATTTCTTCGCTGCTCTTGGCGAAGTCGAGGGAATGCACGCTACCGACAGGGAGAGCGACCCGGAGAAGCTCCGTACCTCCGCCAAGCTCTTCAACGAGGACGAGTCCTTGCGGGCGGACGTCTTCATCTTCATTCCGACTCCGGATGGCGAACCCGCCCCAGTGAAGTCCCACTCGGACGAAGGACTCAAAAACGCCTACGAATCTGCCCGTGACGTCTTCGAGGAAGAGGGCCACGACGTCGAAGAGACGGAGATCACGACGAAGAATCTGGAGTGGAAGTGCGTGGAAGCGCAGCAGTCCCAGGGCGACGGCGACATCGACCATGCTATTTGCGACGCGGCTTTCGCCGGCCGCGTCATCGACGTCCAGCGCATCATCCTGCACGATGACCGCGACCAGAAGGATAAGCAGTTGGACACGTTGCTCGAGAAAGTCGACGCTGCCCTAGATACTCTGAAATAGCCACCCACGCTCGCCGCCCCCATCCCACAACCAAGAATCGAGCAGTCCATTGAATGTGCGCACAACCCTGACCGGCATTTCGCTCAGTCTCGCCGCGGCTGCGCTCGTCGCGTGCGGAACATCTGAACCATCGACCATCGAGGGCACCAACCCGCCTATCGACGCCGCTGTCTGCAACGGCGACACCTCGTGCGAGTCCGACATGCGCGAACTGAGCCACAAGCTCGAGCCTTCCGACGACGCGAATGATGACGGAATCATCGACCAGGAAGAGCTGGACGCGGCGCGGAAGAGGCTGGACGAGGAGGAAGCAGCTGCGTCGGCAAGGGAGGCCGCTTCCGCGTCTTCGGCTGCCGCAGCTTCGTCGAGCCGCGCCGAGGCAGAGGCTTCTCAGTCCTCCGAAGCAGAAGCTGAGCGCTCCGAGTCTGAGCGCTCGGAAGCTGAGAGCAAGGAAGACACCGAGAGCGAACCTGCTCACGAACAAGAAGACCAGGAACCCGCCCCGGAGCCACAGGAAGACCAGTCAGAGCAGGCCCCGCAGGAGTCGCCGAAAAACCAAGGTCCGCCGCCACTCGAGTGGGCAACCTTAGGTCCGTACGACAGCCTGTCCGCCTGCGAAGACACCCGCGCCAAGTGGCCGGTCAACTCCCACCCCTGTTACACCGGCCCCGACGGAAAAGCCTACTTCGAAGGCCAGCGCCAAGCTTTGCAGTAAAGCTTGTAGAGGGAAGAGGCAGGGCCCACCGCCCCCAGGTATCCACAACAGTGCGCCGGTATAGAAAGGCCCCTCACGACAGGAGTGCCGTGATGCCGTCGGAGAGAATCTCGCGTGGGCTGATGTGGTGCGTCGCGTGGAGCCGCGCATAGGTAGGAGCTTGGTCAGGGTCAATGGCGACACGCTTCTCGTCAGATGCCACGGGGGAGGTCAGGGAGGCGCCGATCACCAGGTTGGATAATCGGTAGGCAGTTCCCAGCGGATCCGGGGTACCCGCTTGTTCGAGCAGGACGCACATCCGCTCGGAAAGGGCCAGGTACGCCGGGCCCCTGGGAGCGCGCATACCGATGACCTGACCGGCCCACCGGTGGGTCGTGAGGTGCGCGTAGAAGGCGTGCATCAGGGCAGGCAGGTCGGCGTGGCGGATCGACTCGGACATCACGGGATCGTCTGAAAGCGCTGTGTCGAGGGCGAGGTCGAACAGATCGTCGACGGATTCGACGCGGGAGTACAGGCTGGCTGGAGCGACACCCACCTGTTGCGCCACAGATCGCAGGGTGAGGGCCCTCAACCCGCCTTCGTCCAGCAGCCTTACCGATGCCCTCGCAACCTCGACGATGTCCACTGCGCGGAGGCGTTGCACAGGTTTGCGGTGTTCCCAGTAGCTCACCCCACCAACCTAACCAAACACGCTTCAGTTAGCTATCCAATCTATGTTAGGTTTACCGCATGCTGGATGCCACCACCCTCCCGATCACCTTTGAGAACACTCGCCTACGCCCCCTCTCTGAGCTGGACGCAGACGCGTATGCAGCCGGCACTAAGGATGAAGCGGTGCGGCGCTTCGGCCACCTGCCCGAGTCCGACTACACCCCCGAGTCCGTGCGACGGATGATCCGCGAAGAGGTCGCGGCGGGTATGTCGTCAGGCACGCTGGCAGTCCTCGCACTTGCCGACGCCGAGACGGACCGGTTCGTGGGCTCCTTGGTGCTCTTCGACGTCAGCTCCGAGGCTGCCGAGGTCGGGTTCTGGATTCATCCGGATGCGCGGGGAGCAGGGCACGCTCGTCGGGGCCTGGAGTTGGCATCGCGCTTCGCGCGCAACAGTGGACTGCGAACCTTGACGGCACGCACACTCCCGGAGAACAAGGCCTCCCAGCGATGCTTGACGGCCACAGGGTTCCATGAGGTCGAGCGATCCGTCGGGACCACACCCGCAGGACAGCACGAGGAGTTGATCCACTACCGGCGCGATCTCCAGCCCACCGCCCAGTGGCCGTTGGCGACAGAGCGGCTTCTGCTCCGTCCACATAACGCCGACGATGCCGAATGGCTTCACGAGCTGTACTCGCGACCCGATGTTGCCCGCTACCTGCTGGACGAGCCATGGACCGCGGAAGTCACCCGCGAAAAGCTCGCCGAGCGGCTAGCGAAGACTGACATCGATGGCGAGACTGGCGCGCTTGCGCTGGTCATCGAGCATGACGGCCTCCCGATCGGAGACATCGCGTTGTGGCTCACCGATCACGAGCACCGTCAATGCGAGATCGGGTGGGTTCTCGACCCGGCGCACGGTGGGCAAGGTTTCGCCAGCGAAGCCGTCCGAGCAGTACTCGCCCTCGGGTTTGACCACTACCGGCTCCACCGCATCACCGCGCAGATGGATGCCCGAAACAGCGCCTCGGCAGCACTGGCTCGTCGTGTCGGGCTCCGGCTCGAAGCACATCACGTCCAGGACTGGTTCAGCAAGGGCGAATGGACCGACACCCTCATCTTCGCGCGACTTGCCTCCGAGCACATGTGCCAATGATCGGGAGTCTGACTTTCATGCTCCCTGTACGCGGCTCCCAAATCTACCGCGCTCTGACGACGTAGGTGAGTCACTGTGGATCATCAACATGTACCCCCTGCCATGACTGGCCTACTGCTGGGCACCGGGACGCTCCGACACCGCCGAAGGCGAGTCACCGCAGAAACAAAACTGCCCCGCCATCAGGCGGGGCAAGTTTCGATTTTCTCATCTTACGTGGAGCTAACGGGATTCGAACCCGTGACCCCCACACTGCCAGTGTGGTGCGCTACCAACTGCGCCATAGCCCCGTTGCTTCAGCGGTGATTCCCGCGAAGCGACTTCGATAAATATACACCGGGCTGCGAGCGAGACCAAAATCGCTCGCAGCCAGCGGTTTTAGCTAGCGAGGAGATCGTCGATCCAATTATCGAGCGGATTGGATTCGACGTCCTTGTCGTCGACAAGCACGCGCGGGGAGGAAAGGTCGCCGGTCTTGTCGATGAGGTCCTTCTCGTTGGCCTCGCCGAGCTCCTTAGCCTGATCCATGTACTCACTGTTGCGAATTGCCTCGACCGCGCCCTTGGAGGCACCGACGCTCTTCGCCATGTCAGCAAGCTGATCCGGGGTGACACCAGCCAGGTTCTGCTGCTCCTCGAGCAGCGCCTTACGCAGGTTCCAGTACGGCTCGACCTCGCCCTTATCCGCGAGTGCCAGGGCCGCTGCAAGGGTGTTGGTGGAGTGACCGGCCTCGTACCTCTCACCGGTGCCGTCGAGGAAGACCATCGGGTGAATGTGAACCTTCAGCTCGCCGGCCTTGATCTTCTCCAGCATCTGCTCGTCGGTCTTCTTCGCCAGCTCGCTGCAGAAGTGGCAGGCGAAGTCCTCATAGAGGGAGGCTTCCTTCGCATCGTCGCTGTTCTCGCCGGACAGCGTGACGGTGTTGTCCGTGAGCTCCATGGTCACGCCGTCGACGGGCTCGACATTCTCGGCAATGCGGTCAGCGATCGCACCGCGGCCGTTGTACACGATCAGGCCGATCACCAGAGCGCCGACGAGCAGCAGCGCGAGGATCGCCCAAAGGAAGCCCTTGCCGCCGGAGGAATTCGGGTTGACCACCTTGGTGGATCCCTTAGCGGATTTCTTGGTGGTCGACTTAGAAGAGGAAGTCACAGTGCATCACCTTATGTATTCGAGGTCGAGCTGTTTCACCGGAAAAGCTTACGGGTACAGCGCGAATTTCTTAAACGGGCGGTAGATCATGAACAACGTCACGGCAATCAGGCCAATATCGCGGGCGATGGCCCACAACAGGTCGCCGCCGGTGCTGTTCGGGTCTGGCGCGAAGCAGCCGCAGTCGATCTGCAGCCCGCGGGCATACGCGGACGTGAGGCCGATGACAAAGAGAACGAGCACACCGAACGACACCCAACCAGTGGGACGAATTTTAATGCCCAGCAGCAGGATCAAACCGCCGGCGAGCTCGAGCGGGCCGATGAGGTTGGCCAGCAGGCTGGACCAGTACGGCGTGAAAATCTCGTACGCTTCAATGCTTTGTGTCACGACGAAGTGCTTGCCCAGCTTCGTGGTGCCAGAGACAATCCACATCGCGGCAAGCCCGAAGCGCGCGAGCGCGGAGAGCACGTCAAGCACGCGTTCGCTTGACGACGTCTCCCCTGCCCCCGGCTCCCCGTCTTCCCGGGTGTCAGCCTCTGTCACCTGCACATCATGTTTAATTGCCACCTCAACGACCTTAGTCGATGGGCGAAGCGCCGAGAAGCTTCTCGCTGTGAGGTTCCCGTCACCTCCCTGTGCCGGGGACTACTCCCCGAGCACGGCGCTGACGACGTCTTGAGCTTCCTGCTGCACCTGTTTCAGGTGCTCTTCGCCCTTGAATGATTCGGCGTAGATCTTGTATTTATCCTCCGTACCGGACGGGCGCGCAGCGAACCATGCGTTGTCGGTGGTGACCTTCAGGCCGCCGATCGCGGCGCCGTTGCCGGGTGCTTCGGTGAGCTTGGCGGTGATCTCGTCGCCGGCGAGCGTGGTTGCCGTGACCTGGTCCGGGGAGAGCTTCTTCAAGATGGCCTTCTGCTCACGGTTCGCCTCCGCGTCGGTGCGGGCGTAGACCGGAGCGCCGAACTTCTCTTCCAGTTCCGCATAGCGCTGCGACGGCGTCTTCCCCGTCACCGCGGTGATCTCAGCGGCGAGCAGATCCATGATCAAGCCGTCCTTGTCGGTCGACCAGACGGTGCCGTCTTTCCGCAGGAAGGATGCACCGGCGGATTCTTCGCCGCCGAAGCCGACCGAGCCGTCGATAAGCCCGGGCACGAACCACTTGAAGCCGACAGGCACCTCGACGAGCTTCTTGTCCAGCGATGCCACCACGCGGTCGATCATCGAGGATGACACGAGGGTCTTGCCCACGGCGGTGTCGGCGCCCCAGCCGTCGCGGTGGCTGAACAGGTACTCGATGGCCACGGCGAGGTAGTGGTTGGGATTCATCAGGCCTGCATCCGGGGTGACGATGCCGTGGCGGTCCGCGTCCGCGTCATTGCCCGTCGCGATGTCGTATTTCTCGCGGTTCGCGACCAAGCTCGCCATGGAATTCGGCGAGGAGCAGTCCATGCGGATCTTGCCGTCGGTGTCCAGTGTCATGAACCGCCACGTCGCATCCACAGCCGGATTGACCACCGTCAGATCGAGCTTGTGCGCCTCGGCGATCGCTCCCCAGTAGTCGACGCTGGCGCCGCCCATCGGGTCCGCACCAATACGCACGCCAGCTTCCCGAATCGCGTCGATGTCCACGACATTCGGCAAGTCAGCAACATAGTTGTCCATGAACGGATACTTGCCGGCGCGCTCGTCGAGGACGCCTGTCACCGGTGTGCGCTGCACGCCCTCCAACCCATCGGCCAGGTAGTTATTGGCGCGCCCCGCGATCCAGTCCGTGGCATCCGTGTCCGCCGGCCCGCCCGACGGCGGGTTGTATTTGAAACCGCCGTCGCGCGGCGGGTTATGGGACGGGGTGATCACGATGCCGTCGGCACGCTTCGGGTCGGTGCCGGTCACGCCGCCAGCCAGCTTCGCATTGTGCGCCAGGATCGCATGCGAGACGGCGGGGGTGGGGGTGTAGCGCCCCGCGGCGTCGACAAGCACTGCGATGTCGTTCGCGATGAGGACCTCAAGCGCGGAGACCATCGCCGGCTCGGACAAAGCGTGCGTGTCGCGGCCGATGTAGACCGGCCCGCCAATCGAATTCTCGCGGCGGTAATCCACGATCGCCTGCGTCGTCGCCCAAATGTGCTGCTGGTTGAACGCGTTGTCCAAGCTCGACCCGCGGTGCCCCGACGTGCCGAAAGACACCTGCTGGTCCGGGTTCGCCGCGTCGATGTCGCGCGTGTAGTAGGCGGTGACCACCTCCGCGATATCGATCAAATCCTCGGGGCGTGCTGGCTGGCCTGCTCGCTCATGTGCCATGGCGTGAAAGCTCCTTTTTCGGTGTGCGTGCTTGTCAATCGTCGGGGGTCACTATCCATCTTCCCCTGACTTTCACGCGCCCGCCATCTATGCGCCCCCTGCGTGCGGCGCTCCCCCATTCCGCGTGCGCACACACCGTGGGCTACCGTGAAAGCGTGGTGAACACGGCATTCAAGGAAGCTCTCGCGATCGGTTTCGGCGCGTCTTTCGGTGCGCTCGCACGCTTCGCGTTCACCCCGCTGATCGCGCCGGAGCCGCCGTCCGAGATCGTCATCATCTTCGTCATCAACGCGATCGGCTGCTTTCTCATGGGCTTCTTCGACCCGGGCCCGTTCTGGGGCCGCGGCATGATCGGCGGCTTCACCACGTTTTCCGCCGTGTCATTTTTGGCCATGCAGTCCAGCGCGTTCATCGCGTTCATATACATGGTGAGCACCATGCTCGTCGCGCTCGCAGCATGGGAACTCGGCGACGCTTTACGACGCCGCCGCTCCCCCGAGGTCGCCCCATGACCCAGTTGAATCCCCGCACCCCGCAGTACCAGGGCCCCGAAGGCGTTGTCGGCAGCCACTTACTGGAAGCGTTGAGCAGCGGCGAAGGCCTGAAAACAATCGCCCTGCTTTTCATTCTCGTCGGATTCGGCGCATTCCTCGGCGGCATGGCCCGCTCGGCACTCAGCACACTGCTGCCCGGCAGGCCCGGCACCTTCGCCGCGAATGTGGTGGGCTCCGCCGTCGTCGGTTTCTCCGCCGCCCTGCCTGTGCTGTGGCCCGCGTTCCTCGGCGCCGGATTCGCCGGTGCCGTGTCTACGCTGTCGACGATGGCAAAGGAGCTGGGCGCGCTCGTGCGTCAGAAGCAGTGGTGGACGCTCGCCCGCTATGTTCTGCTCACCTGCACCGTCGGCATCGTCGCCGCATGGTTCGGGCTCAAATACGGGTTGCGTATCATCTCCGCGCTCTGACCCCCGCGCTTATTCCGCGATCGCGTCGAGCGGCGGGGTTTTCGCCGCGCGCTGCGCCGGCCACAATGCCGCGACGATTCCGACGAGCACCGAACCTGCGAGCATCCCGCCGATCAGCGTCCACGGGTAGGCGATATTCTCCAGACCTTGGTCAGCCAGCACCGTGAGGAAAGCCCACCCGAGCAACAGACCCGCGCCCACGCCCAACAGGGCACCGAACACAGCGATCTGGACCGACTCCAGGATGATCATGGTGCGCACCTGCCCGCGCTGCGTACCCACCGCGCGGAGCATGCCGATCTCCTGACGGCGCTCAATCACCGACAGAGTCAGCGTGTTGATGATGCCGAGAACCGCGATCACCACCGCCAACGACAGCAGCGCGTAGAGGATATACAGCATCTGGTTGATCATCTGCTGCGCCTCTCCACCGAGGTCCTCCGGGGAGCGGACCTGCACCACGATGTCGTCGTGCACCGCCGCCTCGAGGTTGGCGCGCAGATCGTCCTCGCTGACAGAACCGTCGTTATTCACGCCGACCATGAGCACCTTGAAGCTCTCCGGCGGCATGAGCTGTTCCACCGTCTTTTGAGACAGCACCCACGACGAGAAGATATTCGAGTCCTCGAACAGACCCGTCACCGTGGCTTCCGCCTCGGGCGCACTCTCCCACCCAGGCGCGGCGATGGTCACCGTGTCTCCGAGCGCCACGCCTTTTTCTTGGGCGAGGGAGGCGGGGAGGAGAACGCCGCCGTCGATAAGCGAAGAGCTGCCCTCCGTCATGTTGAGCGTGACGAGCTCGCCCGGGTCCCCCGCGATCACATCTGTGGCTCCCACCGGACCGAATTGGTTGCCGAACTCGCCGTTCACCGTCACTCGCGCCTGCGTGTACGAGACGATCTCTCCAGCTCCATCCACATCCTTCACGCGCTGCGGCAGGTCGTTCGGGATGGGGAACGAGCCCAGCTGCGGGCCGATGAGCACCATGTCCGCGTCGACGTCGTTCTCCAGCACATCGTCGACGGAACGCTCCATCGTCGCGCCCAGCATGCCGATGACGGTCACCAACGCGATACCGAGCATGAGCGCGAACGCCGTCGCCGATGCGCGGCGCGGATTGCGCTTCGAATTCGTCGCCGCCAGCGAACCGACAGAACCGAACGGCGCACCGATAATCCGGCCTAGCACCGGCACCACCGGCAACGACAATGCCGGCCCGGCGAGGAAAAGACCGACGACGATCAGCACCGCTGCAGCGCCAACCAACGCCGCGCGGCGTCCCGTCGAACCGTCGTCCCACATCACGCCCCAGACGAGCAGAGCTCCGCCCGCAGCGAGAAGCAACGTGCCGAATACCGTCCGCGCAACAAGCGGCTGCGGAGCCGCCGACTCGCTCGACCGCATCGCCTCGACCGGCTCAACGCGGCCAGCACGACGAGCAGGAGCCCACGCCGACAGCACCGTCACCAGCGCGCCGACGACGATCGGCACCGCTACCGCGCTCACGGACAGGCCCGATCCGGCGCCGGGCAGACCCATCCCCTTGGCGTCCATCACCGCGCGGATCACCGCCACCAAACCGGCGCCAGCCACGACACCCAGCGCTGATCCGAGCAGACCGATGAGCAAAGACTCCACAACGACGGAACGAGTGATCTGTCCCTTCGACGCGCCGAGCGCCCGCAGCAGAGCGAATTCCTTCGTCCGCTGCGCCACGATCATCGAGAAAGTGTTGGCGATCAAGAACGTGCCCACCAACAGGCCCACGAGACCGAAAGCAGTCAGGAAATAGCTGACGAAGCTCAAGCCTTGACGGATCTGCTTGGAGAGGTCGTCGGCAAGCACGGAGCCCTCTTTGACCGTGAGGTCGCTGTGTTCCTGCGCGATACGTTCCTTCAGCTGCGCCGGATCGGTGCCCTCCGCCGCCTTGAGCGTGAGACCCGGAACATACCGGCCGTTGGTATAAAACTCCACGAACGCGCTCTCCGGCACCTTCACCATCAGCGAAGCTGCCCGGTCGAGCTCATCGGTGTACAGACCCGTCACCGTCATCTCGTGGCGGCCTTCAGCGTCCACGACGATGATTGTGTCGCCCACCGCGATGCCGTAATTCTCCGCGCCCGCCGCATTCAGCAGCGCCTCGCCCGGCTTCGTTGGACCGTTGCCCTCAGTGATATCGAAAGGCGGGCCCACGACAGCGTCGTCCGGGTAGTACAGGCCCACGCGCGATTCGCCGCCGCCAGTCTGGATCGCATTCGCTTCAGCGTCGGCGACGACCACCGGCTCGGATCCGTCGACCGCAACCCGCGCAACCTGCGGGTCCGCCGCGAGCGACTCCCGCACCTCCTCGGGAACGACCGACTTGCCTTCCGCTGGCTTCACCGCCACGTCGACATCGTCGTACATGCTCGACACAGCCGAATCGAAAGTGCGCTCGAGCATATTCGTGAACATCAGCGAGCCCGAAATGAACGCCGTGCCCAGCACGACAGCGAGCACCGTGAGCGCGAGTCGCAGCTTGTGGGCGCCGATGTTGCGCACCGACACCTTCGTCATCGCGCCCGCCATCAGCCCTCGATTCCGTTCATCGTGGACAGGATCGATTCCATCGTGGGTGCGCGGAGTTCGTCGACGATATTGCCGTCCGCAAGGAACACGACGCGATCCGCGTACGACGCCGCACGCGCATCGTGGGTCACGATCACGACGGTCTGCTCGTCGCCGTCGACCGCCGCGCGCAGAATCTCCAGGACCTCGCGCGAAGAATTGGAGTCGAGGTTGCCCGTCGGCTCGTCCCCGAAGATGATTTCAGGGCGGCTCACCAGGGCACGCGCGCACGCCACGCGCTGCTGCTGCCCGCCGGACAGCTCGCTCGGACGGTGGCTCAAACGCTTCGCCAGGCCGAGACGCTCGGTGATCTCGTCGTACCACGCGTCGTCGACCTTCCGCCCCGCAATATCAGCCGGCAGCGTGATATTCTCCGCCGCCGTCAGCGTGGGCACCAGGTTGAAGGACTGGAAAATGAAGCCCAGACGGTCGCGGCGCAGAGCAGTCAGCTCCTTCTCGCTCAACGTCGACAGCTCCGTCCCGCCGATCTCCACGGAGCCGGCGTCGAAAGAATCCAGGCCCGCCATCGTGTGCATCAGCGTCGATTTGCCGGAACCACTCGGCCCCATGATCGCCGTGAACTCATTGCGCGCGAACTCCACGCTCACGCCATCCAGCGCGGTGACCTTCGTATCGCCTGCGCCATACGACTTCACCAAACTCACGGCGCGAGCAGCAGGAGCATTTCGCTTATCGACGACACCCTCCCCCACCGAATGCTTCCCCATCTCCACACTCTCCTTGTCCGACGCAGGTTTATTGCAACCCGGATTAGTTTACGGAATATATCCGGGCATAGCGAAAGACCCCTAAGGATCGTCATTGTCCTTAGGGATCCTGCTTGAATTAAGTTTTTGGTCGGCGGTAACTTACTCTCCCACACCCTCCCGAGTGCAGTACCATCAGCGCGGGTGGGCTTAGCTTCCGGGTTCGGAATGGGACCGGGCGTTTCCCCACCGCTATCAACCACCGACACACCTGTGGGGGTTTGTCGTCATGGTCGCAACACTGGTTGGTGTGTTGCGGTGTATGTAGTTATCTGTGGGCCACCACTGGTGTGGTGTGTCAGATACTGCATAGTGGACGCGGCAGTTGTTGTTTGCTGCATTGTTGTGTTTCGGTTGTTGTTGGAAACATGTGGTTTGTTGGTTGGTGTATTAGTACCAGTCACCTTCGCACATTGCGGTGCGTCCAGATCTGGCCTATCAACCCAGTAGTCTGCTGGGAACCTATGAAACCTCATCTTGAAACAGGCTTCCCGCTTAGATGCTTTCAGCGGTTATCCCTTCCGTACGTAGCCAACCAGCGGTGCTCCTGGCGGAACAACTGGCACACCAGAGGTACGTCCGTCCCGGTCCTCTCGTACTGGGGACAGCCTTTCTCAAGTTTCTGCGCGCGCGGCGGATAGAGACCGAACTGTCTCACGACGTTCTGAACCCAGCTCGCGTGCCGCTTTAATGGGCGAACAGCCCAACCCTTGGGACCTACTCCAGCCCCAGGATGCGACGAGCCGACATCGAGGTGCCAAACCATCCCGTCGATATGGACTCTTGGGGAAGATCAGCCTGTTATCCCCGGGGTACCTTTTATCCGTTGAGCGACACCACATCCACAAGTAGGTGCCGGATCACTAGTCCCGACTTTCGTCCCTGCTCGAC
>NZ_JBRBCB010000029.1:0-826 GCF_053479455.1 Corynebacterium sp. 20-84 | reverse complement strand
CAGCAGACGATGAAGACATCTTGCACACCACGGTTGGCCAGATCCGCGCACACCGATGCCCAAAACGCGGCGCCTTCGTTATCAGCGATCCACAACCCCAAGATGTGCTTGATGCCGTCGATGTCGATGCCAACAGCCATATAGCAGGACTTGTTGACCACGCGGTGGCCGTCGCGGATCTTGACCCTAAGCGCATCAAGGAAGATCACCGGGTAGAACTCGTCTAACTGACGGTTCTGCCACAGCATCACCTCATCTAACACGGCATCGGTGATCGTGCTGATGGTATCCGGGCTCATATCCACCCCCAAGGTGGTAGCGAGATGGTGCTGGATATCGCGCACCGTCATCCCGCCGGCGTATAAGGAGATGATCATGTCATCAAGCTCGGTGAGTCTGCGGGCACCTTTCGGAAGCATCTGCGGGGTAAACGTCCCAGCCCGATCCCTCGGCATCGTTACATCCACAGGGCCGTAGCCGGAATCGACGGTCTTGCTGTACGACCCATTGCGGTGGTTACTACCACCAGTTTCGACTTGGGCTTTGCCTTTCCTATCGGAGTGACCGTAACCCAAATGGGCATCCATCTCAGCCTGCAGGCCAGCGTTGATCGAAGCCTGCAACAGCCCCTTGACCAAGTCGCTGGCATCGTCAGCGGAAGTCGATAGCTCGCCGATCAAGCTAGCGATCTCTGGGTTTTCCATCAGCTTTTCGCTGATCTCGTTGACCCTCGCCGGGTCATGGCCTTTCTTCGGTGACACCGTAGTCATTATCGGTGAAACTCCTTCTAGATCAGAGCCTCACACACAAACTTCCTGACACTCTC
>NZ_JBRBCB010000028.1:0-829 GCF_053479455.1 Corynebacterium sp. 20-84 | reverse complement strand
CAGCAGACGATGAAGACATCTTGCACACCACGGTTGGCCAGATCCGCGCACACCGATGCCCAAAACGCGGCGCCTTCGTTATCAGCGATCCACAACCCCAAGATGTGCTTGATGCCGTCGATGTCGACACCAACCGCCATGTAGCAGGACTTGTTGACCACGCGGTGGCCGTCACGGATCTTCACGCGTAGCGCGTCGAGGAAGATCACCGGGTAAAACTCGTCAAGCTGGCGGTTTTGCCAAATCATGACCTCGTCTAACACCGCATCGGTAATGGTGCTGATCGTATCCGGGCTCATATCCACCCCGAGCGTGGTTGCCAGATGGTGCTGAATATCGCGCACGGTCATCCCGCCGGCGTACAGCGAGACGATCATGTCATCGAGCTCAGTCAGCCGGCGTGCACCTTTGGGCACCATCTTCGGAGCAAACGTGCCGGCACGATCCCTGGGCACGGTCACTTCTACCGCGCCGTAGCCGGAATTGACGGTCTTGGTGTACGACCCGTTGCGGTGATTGTTCGCCTGTGCGGTTTCCACCTGGGCTTTGGTCTTGCGGTCGGAATGGCCGTAGCCCAAATGCGCATCCATCTCCGCCTGCAAACCAGCGTTGATCGATGCCTGTAGCAGGCCTTTGACCAGATCGCTTGCATCATCGGCGGAGGTCGACAGCTCGCTGATCAAGCTGGCAAGCTCAGGGTTTTCCATCAGCTTCTCGCTGATCTCGTTGACCCTCGCCGGGTCATGGTTTTTCTTCGGTGACACCGTAGTCATTATCGGTGAAACTCCTTCTAGATCAGAGCCTCACACACAAACTTCCTGACACCCTC
>NZ_JBRBCB010000027.1:0-1158 GCF_053479455.1 Corynebacterium sp. 20-84 | reverse complement strand
CGATATCGATATCACCGACCTTCTTGCCGTCCTTGTCCTTAATGACAACCTTGGCATCCTGCGGCTTGGTGCCCTCCGGCACCGTCACCGTGATATCACCAGTGTTCGGATCAACCTCAACCTTGGCATCCTTGATCGGGTTACCGTCCTTATCCAGGACCTCACCAGTCATACCCTCAGTCGGGTTCTTGACCTTGTCATCCAGCTTCTTCTTAGAGCCATCAGCCGGAACCTCATCGGTCTTATCACCAGCATCAATACTCGGCTTATCCTCAGCCGGCTTCTCCGGGGCAGTGATCTCGATATCGATATCACCGACCTTCTTGCCGTCCTTGTCCTTAATGACAACCTTGGCATCCTGCGGCTTGGTGCCCTCCGGCACCGTCACCGTGATATCACCAGTGTTCGGATCAACCTCAACCTTGGCGTCCTTGATCGGGTTACCGTCCTTATCCAGGACCTCACCAGTCATACCCTCAGTCGGGTTCTTGACCTTATCATCCAGCTGCTTCGGCTGACCATCAGCCGGAACCTCATCGGTCTTATCACCAGCATCAATACTCGGCTTCTCCTCAGCCGGCTTCTTCAGGCCATCGGTGATGTCAGCCTTGCCGTCCTCCGGATCCTTATCGGTGACCTCGGTATCGCCAAGGCCGTCGCCGTCCTTGTCGTCAACCTTGCCCTCAGGAACCTCAGACTCATCCTTGTTCTTCTTGCCGTCACCGTCGGTGTCCTCGTCACCATCATTGGTGCCATCACCATCGGTGTCCGGGTTCAACGGATCCAGGCCAGCCGCCTTCTCATCAGCATTGGACACACCGTCGCCATCAGCATCCGGGTCCTCAGCATTGACGATGCCGTCGCCATCCTTATCACCCTTCGGACCATCCTCATCATCCTTATCGATGATGTCCGGGATACCGTCGCCATCCTTATCGGAGGTCGCATCCTCGCCCGGGTTGGACTCGTCCTTATTCAGCTTGCCGTCACCATCGGCGTCCTCATCACCATCATTGGTGCCATCACCATCGGTATCCGGGTTGTAGGGATCGGTGCCAGCGGCCTTCTCATCAGAGTTATTGACACCATCACCATCGATATCCGGATCCTCAGAATCCGGGATACCGTCACCATCAGTGTCCTTGGGCGACGGGCCAT
>NZ_JBRBCB010000026.1:0-1262 GCF_053479455.1 Corynebacterium sp. 20-84 | reverse complement strand
GGGTCCAGGACATGCCACTAAACACACAATTAGCATTCGCTTTCGCTACGACTACCCCACACGGGTTAACCTCGCGACATGCCGCTGACTCGCAGGCTCATTCTTCAAAAGGCACGCCATCACACACTTAGAGGTGCTCTGACGGATTGTAGGCACACAGTTTCAGGAACTCTTTCACTCCCCTCCCGGGGTACTTTTCACCATTCCCTCACGGTACTTATCCACTATCGGTCACACTGAGTATTTAGGCTTACCGGGTGGTCCCGGCAGATTCACAGCAGATTCCACGAGCCCGCTGCTACTCGGGGATACAACCACCACACGCACACATGCATTCACGTACAGGACTCTCACCTACTCCGGTGGGCCATCCCAGACCACTTCCGCTTACACACGCACAATGTGGACGTATCTGGCAGAACACGACCAGTCACACCCCACAACACCGCACACGCAACCCCTGCCAGGTATCACACGCACACGGTTTAGCCTCATCCACGTTCGCTCGCCGCTACTAGCAGAATCATTCTTATTTTCCTCTCCTACCGGTACTGAGATGTTTCACTTCCCGGCGTAACCCCCTAAACAGCTATGCATTCACTGCAAGGTAACCGCACACAACTACGGCCAGGTTTCCCCATTCGGACACCCTCGGATCAACGCTTTGTTGACAACTCCCCGAGGCTTAACGCAGTCTCACACGTCCTTCATCGGCTCAGCATGCCAAGGCATCCACCATGCGCCCTTGAACAACAAACACACACACACGAATAACCCAACACACAAAACAAAACACACACAAACAAAAAACAAGATGCTCGCGTCCACTATACAGTTCTCACACACCACACCCACCACCACCAACCACCACAAACGCAGTGACCAGTGAAATGATGAGCCACTAGGGATCAACCACACCCACACCACAAAAGTGCAGGCACCATGTGTCGCCCCAGACACCCAACAGTGCACCAACAATCCAAATAACGTTCAGCCAGTGTTGTGAAACCATCAACCACACCCACCCAGACACCTAACGCCGGGGTGATGCATGTCCACCTGGTTTTTCAAAATAACGTTGGCAGCACCACAGTCGGGCACTCAACCAACACACCCACAACTGCGGGCGAAAAATAAAAGCTCCTTAGAAAGGAGGTGATCCAGCCGCACCTTCCGGTACGGCTACCTTGTTACGACTTCGTCCCAATCGCCGATCCCACCTTCGACAGCTCCCTAACGAGTTTGGGCCACCGGCTTCGGGT
>NZ_JBRBCB010000025.1:0-1321 GCF_053479455.1 Corynebacterium sp. 20-84 | reverse complement strand
TTTTTCGGTGTGGGATGAGCTCGCGGCCTATCAGCTTGTTGGTGGGGTAATGGCCTACCAAGGCGTCGACGGGTAGCCGGCCTGAGAGGGTGTACGGCCACATTGGGACTGAGATACGGCCCAGACTCCTACGGGAGGCAGCAGTGGGGAATATTGCACAATGGGCGCAAGCCTGATGCAGCGACGCCGCGTGGGGGATGACGGCCTTCGGGTTGTAAACTCCTTTCGTCAGGGACGAAGCGAAAGTGACGGTACCTGGATAAGAAGCACCGGCTAACTACGTGCCAGCAGCCGCGGTAATACGTAGGGTGCGAGCGTTGTCCGGAATTACTGGGCGTAAAGAGCTCGTAGGTGGTTTGTCGCGTCGTTTGTGGAATACCGCAGCTTAACTGCGGGGTTGCAGGCGATACGGGCATAACTTGAGTGCTGTAGGGGAGACTGGAATTCCTGGTGTAGCGGTGGAATGCGCAGATATCAGGAGGAACACCGATGGCGAAGGCAGGTCTCTGGGCAGTAACTGACGCTGAGGAGCGAAAGCATGGGTAGCGAACAGGATTAGATACCCTGGTAGTCCATGCCGTAAACGGTGGGCGCTAGGTGTGAGTCCCTTCCACGGGGTTCGTGCCGTAGCTAACGCATTAAGCGCCCCGCCTGGGGAGTACGGCCGCAAGGCTAAAACTCAAAGGAATTGACGGGGGCCCGCACAAGCGGCGGAGCATGTGGATTAATTCGATGCAACGCGAAGAACCTTACCTGGGCTTGACATACACCGGATCGCTGCAGAGATGTAGTTTCCCTTGTGGCTGGTGTACAGGTGGTGCATGGTTGTCGTCAGCTCGTGTCGTGAGATGTTGGGTTAAGTCCCGCAACGAGCGCAACCCTTGTCTTATGTTGCCAGCATTTGGTTGGGGACTCATGAGAGACTGCCGGGGTTAACTCGGAGGAAGGTGGGGATGACGTCAAATCATCATGCCCCTTATGTCCAGGGCTTCACACATGCTACAATGGTCGGTACAACGCGTTGCGACACTGTGAGGTGGAGCTAATCGCCTAAAGCCGGCCTTAGTTCGGATTGGGGTCTGCAACTCGACCCCATGAAGTCGGAGTCGCTAGTAATCGCAGATCAGCAACGCTGCGGTGAATACGTTCCCGGGCCTTGTACACACCGCCCGTCACGTCATGAAAGTTGGTAACACCCGAAGCCGGTGGCCCAAACTCGTTAGGGAGCTGTCGAAGGTGGGATCGGCGATTGGGACGAAGTCGTAACAAGGTAGCCGTACCGGAAGGTGCGGCTGGATCACCTCCTTTCTAAGGAGCTTTT
>NZ_JBRBCB010000024.1:0-1359 GCF_053479455.1 Corynebacterium sp. 20-84 | reverse complement strand
CCATGACCCGGCGAGGGTCAACGAGATCAGCGAGAAGCTGATGGAAAATCCTGAGCTCGCCAGCTTGATCAGCGAGCTGTCAACGTCGGCTGATGATGCCAGCGACCTGGTCAAAGGCCTGTTGCAGGCATCGATCAACGCTGGTCTGCAGGCGGAAATGGATGCGCATTTGGGCTACGGACATTCCGACCGTAAAACCAAAGCCCAGGTTGAACCCACACACGGCGGCAATCACCGCAACGGGTCGTACACCAAGACCGTCAATTCTGGCTATGGCGCGCTGGACGTGACCGTGCCCAGGGATCGTGCTGGCACGTTTACCCCGAAGATGGTGCCCAAGGGAGCACGCCGGCTGACAGAGCTCGACGACATGATCGTCTCGCTGTATGCCGGTGGGATGACGGTGCGCGATATTCAGCACCACCTTGCGACCACGCTTGGGGTGGATGTGAGCCCGGATACGATCAGCACGATTACCGATGCGGTGTTAGACGAGGTCATGATCTGGCAGAACCGCCAGCTCGACGAGTTTTACCCGGTGATCTTCCTCGACGCGCTCCGCGTCAAAATCCGTGACGGTCACCGCGTGGTCAACAAAGCCTGCTACATGGCGGTTGGCATCGACATCGACGGCATCAAGCACATCTTGGGATTGTGGATCGCTGAAAATGAAGGCGCCGCATTCTGGGCATCAGTGTGCGCGGATCTGGCCAACCGCGGTGTCCAAGACGTGTTCATCGTCTGCTGCGACGGGCTGAAAGGCCTGCCGGAAGCCGTGGAGGCAACCTGGCCAAATTCCATGGTGCAGACCTGCATCGTTCACCTGATTCGGGCTGCGAACCGGTGGGTGTCCTACCAGGACCGCAAATCTGTCTCCCGGGCGCTGCGTGAGGTCTACACAGCCGCAAACGAGGACACCGCCCGTGCCGGCCTTGATGCTTTCGAGGCCTCAGAATTGGGCCAAAAATATCCGCAGTCGGTCAAAGTCTGGCGCGACGCGTGGGAGCGGTTCATACCGTTTCTGCAGTTCCCGCCGGCGGCACGCCGGGTGCTCTACACCACCAACTCGATCGAATCACTCAACGCTGAACTACGTAAAGCTACCCGTAACCGGGGCCAATTCCCGAACGATACTGCGGCACTGAAGACGCTGTGGCTGATGATCTGCAATATCGAGGACAAGCGCGCCGCCCAGCGAGCGAAGAAAGCGAAACGCGACATCGAATGCAACGGCTATATTGAAGGAGCGAAAGCCACCGGATGGAAACAAGCCATCAACCAACTAGCCGTGGCTTACCCTGACCGATTCGCGGACTACTTGTAAACCAAGCCCCCGCACACAAACAATCGGACACTCTC
>NZ_JBRBCB010000023.1:0-1418 GCF_053479455.1 Corynebacterium sp. 20-84 | reverse complement strand
TGTAGGTCTCGCAGTCAAGCTCCCTTGTGCACTTACACTCTAAACACCTGATTGCCAACCAGGCTGAGGGAACCTTTGGGCGCCTCCGTTACTCTTTGGGAGGCAACCGCCCCAGTTAAACTACCCACCAGGCACTGTCCCCAACCCAGATCATGGGCCAAGGTTAAGACATCCACTACGGTCAGAGTGGTATTTCACTTGACGACTCCACACCCACTAGCGTGAGCGCTTCATAGTCTCCCACCTATGCTACACAAACCGCAGTAAACACCAATACCAAGCTATAGTGAAGGTCCCGGGGTCTTTTCGTCCTGCCGCGCGAAACGAGCATCTTTACTCGTAGTGCAATTTCACCGGGCCTGTGGTTGAGACAGCAGGGAAGTCGTTACGCCATTCGTGCAGGTCGGAACTTACCCGACAAGGAATTTCGCTACCTTAGGATGGTTATAGTTACCACCGCCGTTTACTGGGGCTTAAATTCTCCGCTTCGGACATAGTCCTAACAGGTCCTCTTAACCTTCCAGCACCGGGCAGGCGTCAGTCCGTATACATCAACTTCAACGTCTTCGCACGGACCTGTGTTTTTGATAAACAGTCGCTTCCCTCTCTTTTCTGCGACCCCAACCAGCTCACCAACGCATGTTTGGATCACCAGTTGTGGCCCCCCTTCTTCCGAAGTTACGGGGGCAATTTGCCGAGTTCCTTAACCACAGTTCACCCGACCGCCTGAGTATGTTCTACTTGACTACCTGTGTCGGTTTCGGGTACGGGCCGTACACACACATCGCTAGAGGCTTTTCTCGACAGCACAGGATCACTACCATCACCCCATTGGGGTTACGCATCACGCCTCACACATATGACACCCGCATTTAACTAGGTGTCGTGCCGCACGCTTGCACCACAATCCACTAAGTGGCGTAGCTACCAATCTGTGTCACCCCATCACTTGACTACTACAGATCAGGCCCCACGCATCACACCCACCTGATAATCAAAGATCATCGTGGCGGGTGGTCAGGGTGGTTAGTATCACCGGTTCATCATTGGGCGCGTGTATACGGGTACGGGAATATCAACCCGTTGACCATCGACTACGCCTGTCGGCCTCGCCTTAGGACCCGACTCACCCTGGGAAGACGAACTTGACCCAGGAACCCTTAGTCATTCGGCGGATACGATTCTCACGTATCATTCGTTACTCATGCCTGCATTCTCACTCGCGTACAGTCCACACACCCTTACGATCATGCTTCACCCCATACGCGACGCTCCCCTACCCATATCAAATGATATGCCGCGGCTTCGGCGGTGTACTTGAGCCCCACTGAATTGTCGGCGCGCAACCACTCGACCAGTGAGCTATTACGCACTCTTTCAAGGGTGGCTGCTTCTAAGCCAACCTCCTGGCTGTCTTC
>NZ_JBRBCB010000022.1:0-1447 GCF_053479455.1 Corynebacterium sp. 20-84 | reverse complement strand
GGGGATGCGGACGGAATCTTGGAGGATTCCATTATGAACCGCTCATACACCAAGGAGCAGCGACGCAGAGCTCTCCAGGTTTACAAACGCACTCAATCTGTGACCAAGACCGTCCGTGAACTTGGTTATCCAGGGCGATGGACGCTTTACAAATGGTTGCGTGAACCCGCCAAACCTGGTCGCCCCCGCAAACAGTCAAAAACATTGACCCGCTACCCGTTTGAGGTCAAGCTTCGTGCTGTTGAGCTCTTCAACGCGGGCTGGAGGCCAGCCGACATCGCTGTGGAATGCGAGCTGCGCTCAAAGATGAGCGTCTATTCCTGGGCACAACGCTACCGTGAAGAGGGAGAATGGGGTTTGATGTCGAAAAGAGAACGCAAAGAGCACACTCGCATGCCCACCCGAGCAGCATTCGAGAAATCATTAGCCGATGACCCTGCAGAACTGAAAAAGCAGATGGCTCAACTGCTCGTTGACAAGGCTGTTTTGGAAAAGGAGCTGGAACTTGTAAAAAAAGACGTCAGCGTCATCCCGGGTCAGCTCAGCAATAAGCACAAAGCTGAAGTGGTTGACGCGTTACGCGGCGAGTTTCCGTTATCTATGCTGCTTGCTGCTATTGATCTTGCGGCATCAAGCTTCTACTACCAGCTCCAACAGCGATTTGCTCCGGATAAGCACGCGCATATCCGCGAGATGCTTCATGAGATCAGTTCTGAGTCGAATAACACCTACGGCTATCGCCGACTTTGGTGGGAACTGCGCCATCGCGGGATCGTTATCAGTGAGAAGGTCGTCCGCCGTCTCATGCACGAAGAGGGAATTCGACCCTGGTTCCCGAAACGTAAATGGCGTTACTCCAGCTATCAGGGGGAAATTTCTCCCGCACCACCTAACCTGGTAAACCGCAATTTTCATGCTGAGTATCCAAACCGGTTGTGGCTGACTGACATCAGCGTTTTCGCTACTAACCAAGGTCGCGTGTACCTGTCTGCCATCATCGACTGTTTTGACGGCAAGGTCGTGGCAGCAAAAACAAGTGTTCATCCCACCATGGAGTTAGCAGAGGAAACTTTGCACGCAGCAATCGCAACCGAAAAGCCCGCAATGGATGGATCCTTGGTGATTCACTCAGACCGCGGAGCACATTACCGAGGCAGCAGCTGGCGAAGCATGACCGCGAAGTTCGGAATAGTTCGCTCGATGTCGAAGAAAGGCTGTAGCCCCGACAATGCAGCATGTGAGGGGTTCTTCGGCCGGATGAAAAACGAAATGTACTACGGCAGAACCTGGCAGAACCCCCAAGAGCTCAAAGAAGCAATCGCGACATACATCGAGTTCTATAACAATCACCGAATCAAGATCAGCCTCGATGGCTTGAGCATTGCCGAATATCGAAAAGTCAATGTAGCGTGAGATCGAAACTGTCTAACAAAACGTCCGCACCCCG
>NZ_JBRBCB010000021.1:0-3198 GCF_053479455.1 Corynebacterium sp. 20-84 | reverse complement strand
TATATTGAAGGAGCGAAAGCCACCGGATGGAAACAAGCCATCAACCAACTAGCCGTGGCTTACCCTGACCGATTCGCGGACTACTTGTAAACCAAGCCCCCGCACACAAACAATCGGACACTCTCCGTTTCGTACCGTTTCTGCAGTTCCCACCAGCAGCCAGGAAGATAATCTATACAACGAATTCCATTGAGTCGTTTAACAATGAGCTGCGTAAAGCTATCTGCAACAGGGGGCAGTTCACCAACGATGAATCAGCGCTCAAGACGCTGTGGTTGATGATCTGCAACATTGAAGACAAACGAGCTGCCAAGAGGGCGAAGCAGGGCAAACGAGTTTCAGCGGCAGCCAGCAGACTCATGGAAGGAGCCCGAGTTTCCGGCTGGAAACAAGCCATCAATCAAACGGCCGTGGCCTACCCCGACCGCTTCAACAAGTACCTATAAACCTAACCTCACACACAAACAACTTGACACGCTCAAGTGTGGCCTAGCTCTCAAAGCTGCCTTCCAAAATCTCTACTCCTTACAACGAGCAATCCGAAAACCAAGACACACATCACCCCTGCACCAATACTAAGGGCAGAAGCACCCCATAGACTCGATATTGCCCCACCGAGCGCACCACCGATACCTACACCAAAATTGAAGATAGTAACGAAAAAGGACTGTGCAATGTCTGCCAAGTTACCTGCATTTCTGGCTAAGGCAGTCTGCAGAACCGTCGGTGCACCACCAAATCCCAGTCCCCAGGCGATTATTCCAGAAATGAAAAAATAGTTGGGAGCTGCCGGTACCGACAAAAGCAAGAATCCTAAAAGCATCAACGCGCCAGAGATTAGGCCAGTCAGAAACAATCTCTTATCTACAACGACAGCAGTAAGTAAAATACTGATCCCCGCAGAAATCCCGAAAAACAGAAGCACAACATCTATTCCAAGAGCTATTCCCACACCATTGGTTAAAGGTTGAATGTACGTGTAAACCATGTTGTGAGCTACTGTCCAGCCGAAAAGCGCTACAAGGACCCCTATCACACCAGGCATCAAAATCGATCTCTTAAGAACATTGGCTCCTGGGCCATCTCCAGCAGGTCCCGGCCGGGGAGGAACTGCAAACGCAATCCATAACGCTAAAACGATGGATGTGACTGTTAGCGTGCCAAGCGTCAACCTCCAACCAAAGTGTTGACCCCCTAATGCACCAAGCGGGACTCCACAAGCTAAGGCGAAAGGCTGCCCAAAACCGATAATGGCAAGTGCGCGACCTTGGTTTTCCGAACTGACTAAACTCCGAGCGTAATTTGCCACAAGGCCCCAAACGACACCTCCGGCCATACCGGCAAGAAACCTAGCAAGAAAGGCTAACCACAAATACGAAGTAATAGCAGTGAGAGCGTTGAAAACGCCAAGCCCCATGATGGCTATAACCAAAAGACGCTTACGCGGCATTTTTCGAGTTGCTGTCATCACCGGTATTGCAGCCACCACAGATCCAGCTGCATAAACGGTTAGAAACTGTCCTACTTTTCCCGTTGTCGTTCCAAAGGACTGACCCATATCAACCAAAACCCCCGTAGGAATGGTCTCGGTCATTATGGCCAAGAAAGCAGCAAACGCTAACCCTGTCAATTGTAGTACTGGCAGATCTGCTTTCGAATTCCGATTTGACATGTTTGGCATTAATCAATCCTCCAAAACACTCGCAGCCCGCCCCTCTATATCCAGAGTGCAAGCAGCGTAGGTTCTGGATCCCTATTCTCCTCTATGCGCTCTCCAATCTTGTGCGTCCACAAAATACGTATCGAATTCATCTTCTCGACGGGCAAGCTCATCTTCAGGCACCTTGCCACTCATTATCCCGCCCAAGATACGGAAATACTCAAACCTCTCCACGCCGGGTGCGATAGTTACCAGTACATCCGCGTTGCTACCCTTAGCGGCTCCAAAAGCATGAGAAACTCCGGGAAGAACCAATGCGCAATCACCCGCGCCTAGCTGGTGAATTTGACCATCCTCCCAAAACTCCAGCTCTCCTTTAGTGACGTAGAAGAACTCACACGAGATCTTATGAAAATGTGGGACGGCTCCCTCGCCCCCATCAAAAAGTTGAATGTTTTGTACACTTACATTTCCTTTTGCATCCGAGGCATCCACCAGCAATCTTGCCTTCGGAAGGCGAGAGGAGGAAGCATCCGTCACTATTTCGGGTTCAGAAATTAACATCTCAAATCTCCATAGATTGTTCGCTGACGAACTATATAGTTCGATACCGAACTTCTTTTGTCAAGCGCTACACTAAGTTTCAGCAACCCGAAAGGAACAAAATGGACCCCATCTCCACAGCCATGAACAAATGGACGAGGATAAATCCCCACGTCGATGTGGATGCAATGGAAACAACCCTTCGCCTTACCCATCTGTTAAGGGCAATCAAAAACGATGTGACGACCATCCATGAACAAGCTGAATTAGCTCCAGGCGACTTCGATGTTCTAGCAACGATCCTCCGCCATGAAAACATCACCCCGGGACAACTTGCACACGCCCTACTTCTGTCAAAGGCCGGAATTACCGGAAGACTTAACAAGCTCAAGAAGCAAGGACTCATTGATGAAGAAGTAAATCTCAGCGATAAGCGAGGAAAAACTCTGACACTAACGCCAGAAGGACACGACCGAATAATGTCCATCGTTGAAGCCCATGCCACAGCTGAGCGAAAAGCACTTAGCCACTTGTCCAGTACGCAACAGGATGAACTGCTCGAATTGCTACGATCTTGGAGCAAAGAAAGCTCGGTCTAAGCGAAACGATGTGTTGGCGAGGTTAGATGGTTAGCATCTCCACCTGGTAGTTCCTTTGCTGGTGGTGCCGTTGCGTTTCATCTCACCGCCGCAGTGGCAGCGCGGTTGGTTCTTTGACAGTGCGACACCACACCACGCCGCATGTAGCACATCACTGCTGCCACACCGTGGATTTACCGTCCTGGAGCCATCTATATGCTCCCGGAGCATATACTTCTCTGAAACCTAGAGGTCAACCACTACAAATCACCGAATCCAGACACACTTTCGGGGATGCGGACGGAATCTTGGAGGATTCCATTATGAACCGCTCATACACCAAGGAGCAGCGACGCAGAGCTCTCCAGGTTTACAAACGCACTCAATCTGTGACCAAGACCGTCCGTGAACTTGGTT
>NZ_JBRBCB010000020.1:0-3593 GCF_053479455.1 Corynebacterium sp. 20-84 | reverse complement strand
CAACCGTCACACCATCCCGAGCATTCTCACCCTTCTCGAACTTGGTGCCCTCCGGAGCCTTGGTCTCCTTGCCGTCCTTGTCCTTGAACGTCGGAGCCGGAACCGTCACATCCTCACCCGGCTTACCAGAACCATCCTTGTAACCAGGCTCGAACTTGTCGTTGTCCTTCTCGTCAGGAGCCGACGCATCCGGCTTCTTGACGGTCACCTTGGCCTCGATGGTCTCGCGGGAACCATCCGGGTAGGTCACAACAACCGGGATCGTGTAGTCGCCGGGCTTCGCATCAGCAGGCGGCGCAACCTCGATCGTTCCATCCGGCTTAACCGTGATCCACTCCGGCTTGTCGACCTTGTTGCCCTCCGGGTCAGTCACCTGAACAGCCTGCTCGAAGGTGGTTCCTTCCGGAATTGCCTTGCCGTCCTTGTCCTTCGGAGCCTCCACCGTGGTCTTCTTACCGGCAGGAGCAGTAGCGTCCTTGTACTGTGGCTCGAATGCACCGTTCTGGCGAACCTTGTCGATCGCAAGGAAGGTATCCTGAGCAACGACGACGTCGTACGCATTGACCAGCTGTGCGACATACGTGCCCGGGTTCTTGAAATCTTGGGGAGCCAGGGAGCATTTTTCAGCGTCCGCCAGGGTATTGACCGGGCAATCTTGGCCAATCTGCTTTCCATCCGGACCGATCCAACGGATCTTGTTATTACCAGAGAACGGCAGAGCACCCGTCAGCTTGATCTTCGCCGGCTCAAGGTTATTGATACCTTCCGGAAGATCCGCCGGATTGAGGAAGGAATCGTAATTAACGATGTCCAAGGTTGCGACGTCAGCCTGAACTTCAGCGAAGTTGATGTTGTACCAACGATTGCCGACGTAGCTCGGAATACCGACCGCGCCGCCCCAGTTCGGGTTCTCACCCGCGTTGCCATTTGCGCTCTGGAAAACAGGCGTCGGGAAGCCACTGAAGGAGTTCAGGACCTTGCCGTCCTTCTCCGCCCAAATGTAGGTGTAGTCATTCATGCGGTCGCCGACATCTTGCCCCATACGGATGGTGTAACGGCCTTCCGCATCGGTTACAGCACCAACGGTCTTAAGGATCGGCTCCTTGCCGTTCGCACGCATGTCTTCGATCATTTTCTTGGTGGCGGCAGCCTGCTCACGGAACGGCTTATCGGCAATTTTTAGACGCTTAAACTCCGCAATGCCCTCGTCGGAAAGAACAGAGGCGTAGACCTTCGCACCCGCAATCGGCTGATCACCCTTCCACTCGTACAGCGGGCCGGTCTCGTTACGGTCAGGGCCACCCTCCGCATCAGACCAGACACGACCGAAGTAGGAATAACGCGGCGCATCCAAGCCCTCAGGCTTGCGCCAACCTTGCCCATCCATGGAGAAGTTCGGGCTCACCATGTAGGACTTTTCCGAAACGCTCGGCGCACGCTCCTCCAAGAACACGCCCGTTTTTTGCATGTTGTAGTTCTCGAAGTAGAAAGCACCGTTTGCGCTACCCTGCGTGACAGGTGCCCACGCACCCGGAACACCGCCACCAGCCTGACGAACGTAACCCAGGTCGTTGCCGGTTTCCTTATTCTTCAGCGGCGAATCAACCCAAATGCGGTACTCCTGACCGCGCTTAGCGCGGAAGAGGTGCGGCTTACCGTTAGCGTCGACGAAGGAGTACTCGCCTCCCGGCACAGGGCTGTCCGGGTGGGAAAGCACATTGCCGTCCTTGTCCTTTGCGCGAAGATCGAAGGCGTAGTTGCCGGAGGTGTTGCCAAGCTGGTGGGACTTCGCGGTGAAGATCGGCGAAATCGTGCCGTCAACATCCTTGAACCGCATGTACACCGTGACGTCATTGACACCCTCAGTTCCCTTCAGGGAATTCGACGCAGTCGTTTCCTTCAGGCCGACGGCACCAGAGAGAACCGCCAGCGCGTTGGTCATGTCAATTTGCTTTTTGATGTAACCGTTGGCAATGCCATCCGCTTCAATCAGCTTGGTCGGGTCCGTGACTGGAGTAGCAGCCACCGTGCCGGAGGTTTGAGCATTAGCAAGTGCCCCAAACTGAGGTGCTCCCACCGGCTGGACAGCCGGAGCGACAAGCACCATCGACAAAGCCGCAGCCGCGATCGTCGTACCGCGGCGGCGGGTGATCTTCTTCAAGTTCATGACTTCCTTTCAGAAAAACAGTGAACATACATGGCGTTGCGGCTCGTGGCTGAGGCTTTAAGCAAGGCGACACGGGCCGTACGTGAGATGGAACGGCCTCACTCAGGACGAGATACGAGCACCATAAGTTTCCTCACAGCTCCCGAAGCTAACAGCGTCAAGAAAATGCCTCTACCGATAAAGTATTGACACGTTCAGAGGACGTCATACCCCTAGTCACATCAACACCAAATGCCAGGTTATTCGGCGGATAATCGTATTGGTAGATTCTTCCGCGAGTGCACCGTTTAGGGGGAGCGGAGAAAAAGGGAGGCGTCGACAAGCGCGCAATTGCTTATCGACGCCTCCCCTGCACCCAACACAAAAATCACCGCCGACCCACTACCCATTCAGGTAGGGATCGGCGGTGATTCATTTCAACACACCAGCCAGAGCCAGCGACCACTCCCCCAAAGGGGAGCAGCCGCGCAGGCCCACCAGCCAGCGAGGGCCGCTCAATCTTTACTGAGCGTTCTTGCCCTCAGCCTCAGCGTCCTTGCCGGAGCCATCCTTGCCCTCAGCCTCGGAAGAGCCCTTGTCCTCCTTGGACTTAGAGGAGGAGCTGCTGTTCTCGTCCTTGCCCTTCGAGGAGCCCTTGGAAGAAGAACCGTTGTTCTCATCCTTGCCCTTGGAAGAGGAACCCTTCGAAGAGGAGCTGCTGCCTTTGTCCTTGCCCTTGGAAGAGGAACCCTTGTCACCATCAGCCTTAGAGGAAGAACCCTTACCGAAGATGCTGGACACCTCGACATTGGTCTGGGTCTTGGTGTTGCCCGGACCACACTTGGTAGCAATCGTCGTGATCGCAGCGATGCCGTAAGCCAGAACCGCGATACCACCCAGAACCTGGTTCAGGTTTGCACCCGCACCCCGCAGCTGAGCCTGGAAGTCAGCCGAAGCCTTAGCCAGACGCGGATCCATAATGCCCAACTGGTTCTGCAGAGCAGTGTTCGCATCCTGGATCTGACGACCAACCTGACCCTGAATGTTCTGCAGGCCCGGGATCGCAGTCTGCGACGCAATACCCAGCGGAATCAGAGCCAGCAACGGCAGACCAAAGCCAATCAGGGACTCGGTGCAACCCGGACGATCCGGGGAAGTGATCTTGATATCGACATCACCGACCTTCTTGCCGCCCTGGTCCTTGATGACAACCTTGGCATGCTGCGGCTTGGTCCCCTCCGGCACCGTCACCGTGATCTCACCGGTGTCCGGATCAACCTCAACCTTGGCATCCTTGATCGGCTTGCCATCCTTACCGATGACCTCACCAGTCATACCCTCAGTCGGGTTCTTGACCTTGTCATCCAGCTTCTTCTTAGAGCCATCAGCCGGAACCTCATCGGTCTTATCACCAGCATCAATACTCGGCTTATCCTCAGCCGGCTTC